>OMOF01000301.1 GCA_900290375.1 Candidatus Desulfosporosinus infrequens | reverse complement strand
ACCCTACTGTTACAAATCCTTAAACGCGTATCACCGTTTCAGTAATCTATGATCGCCGGAATAAGCCCTTTTGTAGAACAGGAGTATGCGGGTAGCTTGAGCGAATCTACCTAGAGGAAGTCGGACGAAATACCTCTGTTTTTTTGCATTACCCTTAATTACGAGGTACAATCTACTTAAATGATATTAAGGAAGTGGATTTATTGTGAAAGAAGTACTGTCAATATTAAACGACAAGTCAACTTTTGGCTATTTAGCTACAGTTGATAATGGAAAACCACGAGTTCGACCATGGGGATTCATGTTTGAGGAAAACGGAAAACTTTATTTCTGCACTGCAAGTACTAAAGATGTTTATAAGCAACTTACAACTATACCATATATTGAATACTCAAAAACGACGAAGGATATGGCTTGGGTAAGAGTCAGCGGAGAGATCATATTTGAAGACGACATAAAAATTAAAGAAAAAATCTTTGAGCATGCACCGATGCTTAAAAACCTCTACCAGTCGTCAGATAATCCGATTTTTAAGGTCTTTTATCTTGAACACGGACAGGCAACTCTTAATAACTTCTCTGATCCTCAAAGGTTAGTCGATTTTTAAATCATAGGCTTATGGAAGAGATTGGCATAGTGCCAATCTCTTTTTACTACCCTATGCTCAGTTAGGCGGAGGACCACCATCAGAAGCGCCGCCCAATATTGAACCGGTCAATTTAGTCGTCGTGGTCGACTTCGTTGAGCTAGTTCCTGTAACGACTTCCTGCCCGTCTTGCAAACCGCTTTTGATTTCCACATTCGTTCCATCATCCATACCAATTTCCACCGGGACATATTGCACATTCGCCGTGTTCTGCCCAATACTTGAGTTTGTTTTCGTGCCTGATTGTGTAGTTTGATCCACTTGGCCTGCGCTCTTGGCACTTATTGTTGCAGGTACTATAACTTCTTTCTTATCTCCTATAGTTTTGATCGCTCCACTGGGGACTGTCAAAACATTCTTTACTTCTGCTAAAACAATACTTACATTGGTATTCATCCCTGCCCGAAGTAAATCGGTGGCCTGATCTAATGTCACTGTGACCGTATAGGTAGTGACACTTGAGACGATGGTCCCTTGAAGAGCAACTAAACTAACGGTCCCGCTAATAATTTGATCAGGGTTTGAGTCTAGGGTAATATCCACTTTCTGTCCCAATTTGACCTGAGCTATATCTGACTGTGCAATAGAGGCATCAACTTCAAGATTTTTTCCCGCAGGAGTGATCGTGATAATTGAAGTAGCATCCGACTGTTGTCCCAGCTGAAGCGGCGCGGTGACAACCACTGCATCTACTGGAGCTATTATTTCAGCGTTTTGCAAATCCTTTTGCGCACTAGCAAGCAGGACCTGAGCCGTGTCAATATCAGCTTCAGCAGAGGCAATGTTTCCTGCTGTTGGGCCTTGCTCTTGCAGAGCCAATTGAGCTTGAGCCGACGTTAAGCTAGCCTGAGCCGAACGATCTTGCGCCTGAGCAGAATCTAGTGCCTGAGCGGCTCCGCCATTTTGCGAATTCTGAGCAGTTGTTAGGGCTGCTAGCGCCTGATTAAGAGCGGTGGACGATGCAGTACCGCTCTGCTGTGCCTTGGCATAATCATTACTAGCTTGCTGAACAGCCACCTTGGCCTGGGAGATCTGTTCCGCTAAGTAATTTGGCTCAGCATTCTGTTGAGCTGTAGTTAAACTCTGGTGCGCAGTGGCTACACCCTGCTGCGCCAGAGCAACTGCCGACTGGGCCGAAGCGAGCGTTTGAGTATTAAAGGATTCTTTGAGGATTTGCAGTTTAGCCTGAGCCGACGTTACGGCTGCCTGCTGTTGCATCACCGCCGTCTGGAGACTCGAATCATCTGTCTTAGCGAGTACTTGCCCAGCCTTCACGGCATCGCCAGCCTTGACATTGAGTGCTATGATCTGTCCCGCTTGTTTGAACGTTAACGGAATCGATTGGGGGAAGCTAACCGTTCCGGTTGCGGTAATCACCTTGCTCACATTTCCCATTTGTGCTTTGGCCGTGATGTTCGGGGTCACAACTGCTTTAGCTGTAAAATGATTATAGCCCCAGTAACCACCTCCCAGGAGCAAAACACCTGCAATCCCGATTGTCACCCATTTTTTACTATGCCATTTTTTCTTCATATTCTTCTCCTTTTTTCTCTGACAGCAATTTTTAAGAATGACACATCAATGAGCAACTAATTATTTCCTAAATTAGCAATACATAACTTTCTGAGACCTACATGCGGTATGATTAAAATCATTCAGTCCAGTATAAAAGAGACTCAACGTGCCGTTTTGAACTTCAAGCAGAGGTGTCAGGGATTAGCTAGCGATAAAGTAAAATTAGTAATAGCTTTAAGTTCTCGCTAGTATTTATAATGGAATTAAACTTAGCATACAACATCAAGTTGAATTACATCTGAATGAAAGCTGAGAACCAGCTGAAAATGTCAGTGGCAATTGGACTATCCAATTGCCACTGACACTGTTCAAATTAGGAAGAGTAAAAGAGCTCTGGCTTACACACTATAGCCCCTCCTTAACAAAACCTGAAGATTATATTAATGAGTGAGAACCTTTTTTACAAATACTATAGCTGGAAAGGATTTACTAACCAAGACGATAAATTATACGGATTGATCTAATCTCGTTTGCAAATGTGCGCCTCCAACATAAATAATATAAAAATAGCCAGACCGTCCAAACGATCTGGCAAATAACTACAATGGCGAGGTCCGCAAGACAAATTAATATCGATTATCAAATATTCGAGTAGACTTTTTTTCACTTCTTGGAAGTTCCCCTATCGTAACGGCCTTTGGCACAATGGTAATACCAATTTTTGTTTTACAATGCTGTTTGAGATTTCGCTCGATGCTTTTTTTATCCGTCTCATGTTCGGTTTCGAAAAACAAGGTCATAATGTCTTTACCGTTTAAATGATCAATCATTACCTGATATTCACTACTCGTGCCATCAACCCCCCGTAACATTTCCTCAATTTGTGCTGGGAAAATATTTATACCTTTTACCTTGATCATGTCGTCAGTGCGACCAATAAGGGTATCAATTCTTGGAAAGTTCAAACCACAAGCACAATCGCCCGGCATGAAGCGAGTTAAATCATGAGTACGATAACGAATGAGTGGCGCCCCAGTTTTTTTAAGAGTCGTAATAACCAATTCACCAATTTCTCCTACGGGCACTAAACCACCAGTATTTGGGTCTATGATTTCGAAATATAAATAGTCGTTCCAATAGTGCATCCCACATTCCTTTTCACAACTCATTGCGATTCCAGGCCCATAGATCTCTGTTAAACCATAGATATCGTATAGTTGAACTCCCAGTTCTTTTGCTATACGGTGACGCATTTTTTCCCCCCAGCGTTCCGAACCGATAATTCCCTTAGTAAGATGAACTTTACCTTTTACTCGTCGCTTAGAAATTTCTTCAGCTAAAAGGAGAGCATAGGAAGAAGTAGCACACAATACGGTGCTCTTTAAATCTATCATCATTTGAATTTGTTTATCTGTATTGCCTGGTCCCATCGGGATAACCATCGCACCTAATAATTCAGCACCCGCTTGGAACCCTATTCCTGCAGTCCAAAGACCATATCCAGGAGTAATATGAACACGATCCAGATTTGTCAATCCTGCTGTTTCATAACAACGTTTAAACATTATAGCCCAATCTTCTACATCCTGTTTTGTATACGGAATGATGATTGGTGTGCCAGTAGTACCGGATGAGGAGTGAATACGAACAATTTCACTATCAGCAACGGCCTGTAAACCCAAAGGATAGGCATCTCTCAAATCACCTTTATCTGTAAATGGTAACTTCTCAAAATCCTCTTGACTTTGAATTGAAGCTATATCAATACCTTCAAATTTCCTCTGGTAAAATCCATCGCTGCTCATGAGATTAATCAATATTTTTTTTATTGTGTCCAGCTGTTCTTGTATCATAATTACTTATTCTCCTTTAAGACGGCTTGTGCACCAACACGCAATGCTTGGAGATTTACAGCAACAAACTTTTCCGGTAAGTTTTGTTTGATTGTTACCTCCATCTCTGCCAAGGAAATCGCTAGTACACCGCTAGCTACTACTGCACCCAGCAAAGCAATATTTAAAACCTTTGGTGAATCACATACAGCACAAATGGAATCGCTATCAACTATAATCAAGTTGGACACATTTTTGCGCAGAAAAAATAGCATTTCGCTGCCATCATAATCATCGCCTGCGAGCGAGACCGTAACTGGCTTAATCGCTTTTTGACTGACGATTACTGTCCCATTTTCTTTTAAATAGCCTAGGCATCTTACCGCTTCTGCAGGTTCAAATCCAATGATTACATCGGCTGATTTAAGAGGAATCAAAGGGGAATGAACCTCCTCACCAATTCGCACATGACTTACTACGCAACCACCGCGTTGCGCCATACCGATTGTTTCTGCTGTACGTACATTTAGTCCCTTATTCATTGCAGACTGAGCTATCAATTTTGAAGCCAAAATAATTCCTTGCCCACCTACTCCTGCTAAAATACAATTCATCATGATTGAGCACCTCCGATTGCATCAAATGGGCAAACCTGTGCACAAATTGAACATCCATTGCACGTCGCAGGATCAATTTTCATTTGATTACCCACCATTGCGAAAGCAGGACAACCTAATGCTTCAATACACTGTCTGCAACCGGAACATTTCTCAGAGTCTACAAGGTATGCTGCAGAGGGCTTAACCACAGCAATGCAAGGAGACTTAAAAATAACTGCCGATATTCCCTTGAAGGCTACAGCTTCTTTAACAGCAGCAACAGCCTGGGCTAAATCCAAAGGATCTTGGGTGACCACATGCTTTACACCAAGCGCTTTAAGCACAGCGCTGATACTGATTTTTTCCGCTATATTTCCCATCAAGGTATTACCAGTGCCTGGATGAGGCTGATGACCTGTCATTGCTGTTGTGACATTATCTAATATAATCAAAACTATGTCCGTTTGATTGTAAACTGCATTAATTACTCCGGTAATACCCGAGTGAAAGAAAGTAGAATCCCCGATAAAGGCAAAATTTACTACGTTGGGTTCTGCCCGATGTAGACCTTGAGCAATAGTAACCCCTGCGCCCATACAAAGACATGTATCTACCATATCTAGAGGACTGGCATTTCCCAGCGTATAGCAGCCAATATCACCCGAAAAGACGGCTTTTTTATCTTTCATTGCTTGTTTTACTGCATAGAAAGAAGCTCTATGAGGACAGCCCGCACACAGTACAGGCGGTCTAATCGGCAATAATGGTAGAGCTACAGGATTTTTCGATTCTGAAACTGGTATATTTAAAAAGATCGCAACGGCCTTAGCGACCGATTCCACTGTATTTTCACCGGCATGTTGAATGTGGTGTGTGAGTTTGCCATAAACTTTAACCGATAAATGATATTTACCACATAAATAGACCAATTCTCTTTCAATGACGGGATCTAACTCCTCCACTACTAAGACCTCATCTAGGCCTGCGAGAAATTCCAACGCAAGGGTTTCCGGAAATGGATGGGGCGTTGCAACCTTTAGAAGCTTGCATTCTCTATCTATTTCCTGAAATGCTTCACGAGTATAGGCGTAGCTGATTCCACCGGTTGCTATACCTTTTTTTCCGCTTCCGCTCACAGAATTGAAGCGATAGGATGAGAAATCTTCTCCTAGAATCGGCTGACGTGCTTCGATCTTCAAGTGGTTTTGATACGCAAGTCGAGGGAAAATAACCCACTTGGGATTTTTGATAAAGCCCTCAACTTGCACTTCACTTCGTATCTCATCAAGGTCAATCGAAGCGCAGCCATGACAGACTCTTGTCGTGGGACGGAATAAAACCGGGGTATTGTATTTTTCAGAGTAATCAAACGCATCCCCAATCATCAAGTAAGCTTCTTCCGGTGAGGACGGATCGAAAACAGGCAATTTAGAGAACCTGGCAAAGTGACGGGTATCCTGTTCTGTTTGAGAAGAAACCGGTCCAGGATCATCGGCTACAACAATCACCATTCCTCCCTTGACCCCGATATAAGCTAGACTCATAAGTGGATCAGATGCAACATTTAAGCCAACCTGTTTCATGGTTACTAAGGATCGTGCGCCAGTATAGGCAGCGCCAGCAGCAACCTCTAAAGCCGATTTTTCATTGACTGACCACTCCACATATATATGACCAGGATTTTTTTTGGCAATCGTTTCTATTATCTCAGTAGACGGAGTGCCTGGATAACCAGTAACAACCCCGACTCCAGCACGAATTGCGCCCATAGCAATGGCCTGATTTCCCATTAAAAGCTCTAGCATCCTGTGATACCTCCCATAATACGACATTGACCTTTTCGGATTTTATCTCTCCATTTGAATAGCTACTAGACTTGATCCGCCGTATTTTTCCCTCAAACGCGGTTTCTCAATCTTGCCGGTGGGATTGCGCGGAACTTCGTCAAAAATAATTTTACGCGGACGTTTGTAACGCGGCAATGGTGCGCAGAATGACTTTACTTCTTCTTCAGTACACTTGCAGCCCGGTTTAAGTTCTACGATAGCTGCCGCGATTTCACCCAAACGTTCATCCGGCAATCCAATGACAGCGACATCCTTAATGGCATTATGCGCACGCAAAAAATCTTCGATTTGTACCGGATATAGATTCTCTCCGCCGCTAATAATCACATCTTTTTTCCGGTCAACCAAATAAATAAAGCCGTCTTCATCCATCCTAGCCATATCTCCGGTAAACAACCAGCCAGCTTTGATAGCAGCCTCAGTCGCTTCAGGGTTGTTGTAGTAGCATTTCATCACGCCCGGCCCCTTAACTACTAATTCCCCAACCTGTCCCTGGGTAACAGAGGATCCATTTTCGTCTGTAATCTTAACTTCCCAATTGTGACCGGGTATTCCGATAGCGCCAACTTTATGAATATTCTCAGTACCTAAATGGACACATCCTGGACCAATAGATTCGCTCAGACCATAGTTCGTATCATAAAGATGGTCGGGAAAATATTTTTTCCAGCGACGAATTAAGCTGGGAGGAACAGGTTGCGCACCGATATGCATCAGCCTCCACTGGGCGAGATCGTAATCTTCCAGCTTCACATCTCCTCTTTCTATGGCATCTAGAATGTCCTGTGCCCAGGGAACCAAAAGCCAGACAATTGTAATTTTTTCTTCAGAAACTGTTTTGAGTATCCATTCAGGCTTAACTCCGCGTAGCAAAACGGCTTTACTCCCAGACAGTAAACTGCCGAACCAATGCATCTTGGCGCCAGTATGGTACAGCGGAGGAATGCACAAAAAATTGTCTCCCCGCTTTTGACCATGGTGAATGTTTTCTGTATTACATGCTGACATTAGACTGTGGTGCGTATGCAGAATTGCTTTTGGAAATCCTGTAGTCCCCGAAGAAAAATATACCGCCGCATCATCTTCGTCCGCAAGCTTAATCTTCGGAGAGTCAGAGGAACAATTGGCCGTAAGACGATCATAGTTTTCAGCAAATGAAGGACGGTCTTCTCCTGCAAAGAAAAGCGTCTTCACATTAGGTATTTGATCACAAATTGTTTCCACCCGGCCGATAAATTCAGGCCCGAAAATTAAGACAATTGTTTCGGATAAATCTAAACAATATTTTATTTCCTCAGCCGTGTAACGAAAGTTTAACGGTACTGCGATGGCTCCGATTTTTAAGATTCCAAAATAAATCGGCAGCCACTCCAGGCAATTCATTAAAAGAATAGCAACCTTATCCCCTTTTTTTATCCCCCTCTTCAGCAGCAAATTGGCCAGTCGATTTGCTTTCTCGTCAAAAACACGCCAAGTCATTTCCCGTCGGTATTCCCCTGCCGGGTTGTTTTCAATCAGTTCATACTCACGCCAAGTGACATTATGACTTTCCTGGAGATCCAGATTAATCTCAGTCAGGCATGTTTCCTGTGCATACGTCTCGGCATTTCGTGATAGTATTTCCGTGATTGGCATTTTCTCTTGCCTCCTAATTCGAAAGTTTTCTTAAATATAAGCATTATCACGCTCTACGGCTGTTTTAAAATAATATTCTACTTTATCTTCTAAAATCCTTTTTCAACTATGTTCATATTCTCACTCTTCAACTAAAAATAAAGTGTGTCGGTGTGAGATCATCTGGTGTATTATTCCTATTATCCCATTATTAACACGATCTTCATAAAAAGCTCATGGAATGTTGACAAGTTTAAATTATTATAAAAACAACAAATCATTATTATCCGCTAGTTTAGCTGGTAATATAACTGGGATTCAATGCCAGCAATTCGTACATAAGGATTTCCATAATATGTTGCAATATATTTTCATTTAAATGTTGACAGGATCTCAGACTAAGCAAGAGTATTCAATTTACCCTCTACAGTCAGAAAAAAGTCGAAATTTATATTTAATTGTTGCAAAATTATAAAGGTAAACCTAGTAAAATTACCGGCGAAAAAATTGTAAATCCGTGATATTTTTAACTCAGGCAGGAAAGGAGAAGATTGAACGGTCAAAAGGGGGCAACCTCTCTTTTCAAAGCAACTAACCAGCTCAATGCAGTGATATAAGGAGGAAAAATCATGTATTCTAAAAAAGGGTTTAAAGCTCTGGGATATGCAATTGTTCCTATTTTATTTTTCGCCCAAACGGCCGCGGCAGCTCCATTATCAATTGTATATCAAAATAAAACTAGTCAAAATGTTCAAGCTGACTATATTAATGCGTTAGCAAATCCCCCAATGAAAGCGGCCCTTACAAATGCCCTTTTAGCTGCAGAAGTGGCCAATTTGCCCATTTTTGTTACGGATGACAACGGAAGTGTCATCGACTATACGGCGGCCATTGGTAAAAGCGAAAACTATTCTGTAGCTTTAACTGATTCAGCTGTAAACCATGCTACGGCTCCGGTGGCTACTCAGCAAATGAATGCGGATGGTAGTGTGACACCAGTAGTACCTTCCAATTCATTTACTTTTACAACAACATCGGATCTATTTGGCAATACGCTTGTTAAGGTAACCGTTACGGCTTCGAATGTGACAGGAGTTACGGTCAAGGGTATAGCAGCGACTCAAGACGGCACATCAAACGTCTGGAGAGCTGGATTAACAGGGTCTGTGACCGTTGTAAATTCCGATATTACACTCATGACCGGGAATACTACACCTACGAAATCGTCAGTGTCTGTCAAATCGACTCCGGCCAACGTAAACTCTGTACTAGGTGGCACGCAAACCATTACTTTGATTGCAGAGGATGCGTATGGAAGTCCGATTCCTAATCGAACCATCTATCTACAACCTGGAATTCAGGGCCTATGGATTACTCAGGTTAACGGCCAAACCATTTCCGGCCTTGTTAACATGGGAACTTCCTCTTCAACATCCATGCAAATGATCAGTACTCCAATTCCGCTCTTCAATCTTGGGACTGGGGTTAATGCTCCTGCCTACACGAATGTATCAGTCACGGACTTAACTGCTTATAACCTGCAAACAACCCCCGTTGTTGCATTAATAACAGGTGCGGATGGTAAAGTGTCTGTTACTTTAGCAGATGGGAATGTGACCTACCTTGCGAATACCGCATCGGCTACAGCAACTAACAGCTATGCTGTAGATGCAGGAACAACGATAAGTAATAAAACCTTAACCATATCCTCTGACATAGCTGGAACATTAAACTCTGGTTCAGTTCAAGTGAACTGGGGGGGCGGCACTACAAGTAACAACCCTCTCCAATCTATTGGTGTCAGTCACACCGCTCTCCAGTCTAATTATCCTTCAATAAGCAATGTGCCACAAGTTGCTAGCTTTAGCAACGTAATTGGTTCCGACGAACAAATGTATGCTGCTGCTTATAACCAAAACGGTACAATCATTGCTCCTGCAGCTGGAAACCAATTTGACAGTTATGCACTGGTCTATGATCTCCTAGCTCCAAGTGGTGTATATTTTGAAAGACTAGGTTCAGTCGCTATACCAGTAAATCCTACTCATGGCGGAGTTGGCGAAGTGAAAGCCCAATTCACCCAAAACGGCGGTTTTGTTATCCTTGAGCTAATTTACACTGATGGAAATATAATGTACTCTAATGGAACTTTAACAACAGCAGTAGCAGCCCCGACTGGTTTTGACCCTACTGCTTACAGCAATGCATATGACGGAAGCGGACAAATTAATTTCTACCTTAACTCGAACGCTACAACCGCAGTCATCTCCTCTGGAATAGCAGGATCTGTCAATATTAATATTAGCGCTTACTCCAACTCTGCTACAACTATCGATTCAAGCCATGCTCAAGGGTCTGCAGCGGGAACGATTAACGCTACGTTCGCTGCCGGTAACACCATTGAAAGTCTTGGCGTAGCTGCTAACGCGTCTGGATTCAGTTCATACGTTCCGTTGTTGGATGGCAATGCTGCTCCTGGAGCAACTCTCACCATCGCTGGTCTTGCTACATCAGCAGCCAATGGGTATGACTCCACCAAGAATGCTAGCTTCGTGGTAGCTCCATTCAACTCATATCCGGCTATAAGTATTATTCCCAGTCAAGGATTGACCATGAACATAAGCTCCACTCCGAATGGTGTAATTAGTAATGTTGATGGCTACACTTTTGCTTCTAATCCTCCTAACGTAACTTTTAATGTAAACACTTTGGGCGAGGTCAGTGTTAACAATGTTAAACTCTGGGCGGCTCAACCCGGTTATAAAGTCGTAGGCTATATGCCTGGTGCTACAAGTAGTTCAGTTATGTTAATCGAAGAAAATATATCGACTCTGACTAGCTTTATCGGAGTTAATGTACCTAACCTTGGCTCTGCTGGATCTCAAGTTACTTCTTGGACCTTGCCTTTAACTAGTTTGCCGAGTAGCTTTGAAGGATTCCTTGGCTTTAACGTTGATACGACCGGTCAATTACAGCCTCTGGTAGCTAGTTACTACGCCACCAACGGTACCTTTGCCCCTTATGCAGCTGTAACCGGTACAGCCACCTTGGCTGCTGGTGTCTATAACCCGGTTGAAGTGGCTCAAGTGTATGCAAGTGATAAATATCCAGAAAATCCGGTCATTACTGTTAGCAACTCGCTAAATAGCAAAACCGCTGCAGTAATTGCAAACTTTACTGCAGCGACAAGCGGCTTGGTAGCTGTTAAAGCCAGTCCATCCAGTGTGAACTCAGTCCTAGGCGGCTCGCAGAATGTTACCCTTACTGCCCTAGATGCGTATGGAAATCCGATTGCTAACCAAATCATCTACGTTGGAACAGGAATACCAGGGTTATGGATTACTCAAGTTAATGGTACCGCTATTACTAGTAGTGTTAATATGGGAACTTCCTCTTTGACATCAATGATGACGGTTCCTACTCCTATTCCGCTCTATCAAGTCGCGAATGCTCCTGCCTATGACAGTGCATCCGTTACAGGAGTAACTGCTTATCATCTGCAAACGGCTCCCGTTGTGGCTCTGACAACCGGTGTGGATGGCACAGTGTCCATCACGTTAGTAGATGGCAATGTAACTTATGTTGCTAACACCGCAACAGCTACTGTAACGAACAGCTATGTTGTCGCTCCGGGAACAGCGATTAGTAACAAAACCATCACCTTGTACTCTGATAATCCTGAAACCACAACATTGGGTTCAGTATTAGTAAACTGGGGCGGTGGTACTCACTAACATGGGAACTACACTTATGTTGCTAATATCGCAACTATAACGACAAGTTCCATTTCCGAAGATCTGTCCAAGAGAAGCGCTGGGGAGTGATATGTCTGACGTTATTGGGATATCGGTGACGCCAATCTTGTCCGGCAGGCGAAACGTCACCGTTTCCACGTGCCCTCTCACCACAAAAGGGCTATATTATTTATGGTCATATTACCGCTAACAGCCCTTATTTAGAGACCAATTATACTAAATGGGTCTTTAGCGAAGGTAGATTATTTAAACATAACGGGACACCGAAGAGGTATCCCGTTACTTTATGTGACTGCATCTTGAGTTGTCGTTTGCTGTGTCCGGAATTGTGAACTCATCATCATATATTGTTGTTGTCGAGTTAAATGTGATACTAGTCAAGCCTAGGTAATTGCTAAAAGCACAATCGCCAATACTTGTGACTCCTTGCGGTAATCCCATTCTTCTACTCCAATACAAAATGCGCTGGTGTGAGAATTTCTATCCTCTCAACCAACTTCCAACTTCTAGATATATTTCGATCAATACACTTGCTTACTTAGCAGAGAATTTTATTGAAATATGTGTGGCGTCGCAAAATGGACTATTTCTTGACTTGCCACAGCGACATAGAGTGACTCTATTTCTGATTTCATAGGTGAACCCCTCCGAAGATTCAATCGGAATAGCTCCTTTAACAAAAATTGGGCCACTGACTTCTTTTTCAGAATCCTGAAGTATATCTATGGCAGGTTCATGCTTAGGTTCAATCGGTTTTCCCGTTTTATCGTAGGCTACTAATCTTCCTGCTGGACACTCCGAAGCTGCAATAATTGCCTCCGCTCTATAGTTCGGATTATCCGAGTTTTCAGTAAGCTCCCATACATTTCCGTCTTTCCTGTGACAGAAACGAGCTAAGGCACATCGATTATCATCGAGAAGNNCCTCAAACATATCTGCCCTGTCTTCAAACTTATCCCGAGATGCCTTCTCCTCTCCGATAAAACCAACTTTTTCATGAGAGTCATCACAAAAGGGAGCATTCTTTGTTTGACCGCATCGGCAGAGAGCATATTCTTCACCCTGCGGCAATTGACGACCATTTTTATATTCATAGATTTTACCCTTCGGAACTATGATCCTTTCCGCCAAAGGGACATTTCCCGTGACAAGATACGGCCCATTTTTTAATATTTTAATCTTAGCTAGTTTATTTTTGTCCATCATATGCAATCACCCTTTAAATTTTCTACGTGAGCCGATTTCTTGCTCTGTTAAAATATCGACATAAGCCGTTAACAGTTGATCTTCTGCTGAGCAATTTTGCTGATAATACCAGTCCCTGATGTGCACACGCGCTCCCCCAAACATACCTGGGGACGCACTCATAATCGCCAGGGGTTTACCTCTTAAGGGTAAATCGGTTCCTCGAGAGGCC
>OMOF01000725.1 GCA_900290375.1 Candidatus Desulfosporosinus infrequens | reverse complement strand
GACCATTTATAGTAAATGTTAAATTCCAGGTTGGGTTTACATCCGTTGATTCAGCTATTGTCGCGCTTATCGTAGAACCAGCAGGAACTGTCATCACGTTTTGTGCGGAAGATGGTAACTGCTCCCAAAACACTTCTATAACAGGTTGACCATTTTGACTTTGTTCAACAGTTCCCATTTGCAAGAGATCTGTTGACGATACTCCGCCTAATCCAATCCACTGTGCAGATGCTGCATCATTTTGTTGACTTGCTGAGATATCAGGAACTGTCCAACTTCCTGATATACTCGTATATTGACTACTAGTAGAAGTAGGCGTATCAATATATCCAGCCCAATTCTCGGATTCTTGTGTACCTGTGGGAAGCGTAACATTATTATTGTTACCTTGAGTACCTGAGGATTGCGAAGGCCTACGCCAATGATATCTGCTTAAAACATTAGTGGATGCCTTCAAGCTACTAGTAGTATGTAAAGGAACACTATTTACAAGAGAGCAAACTCCCAATCCGACTAACACTGCCGATGAGGCGATTTTCATCTTTAACCTAGTTTTCATCATTTGATCTCCCTACTTTTATAATTTTAAATAGCCAAACAGAAAAGATTTGCATGAAACAGCTCGTTAAGGTTCTCCAGAATCTTTATTGTGAATCGTCACTGTGTCTAATATGTTAGACCTGTCGAGCTATGCTGTTTGCGAGGAAGCACTCTTGCCAACAATAATGACAGTGTCCTTATTCACCCCCAGTTTGACTCGTTTGACTATTCCGATTCGCTTGTTGTTATATGCTTTATTATAAACTAAAATCCTCACCTGTTTTGAATCTTGATAAAATCTACATGAAGTCAACCATCTTTGGCGTTAGAGCCTCGGTTCGAACAGTCCCTTGTTTAGTGTTTGGCCTCATATCATGCTTTGTAGGAGTCATTTTGCTACATAAGGGTATGCCCGTTACGAGTATCGAGAGGTCAATATTTACCTCTTAAATGATTATTTTTGATGCTCAAGAAGATTTGACGTTCGTTCTGAACGCGAGCATGATTGGCATGTTAAAATGGCACAATTTTGTCGCAACTGTAGAATTAAGCACAATCATTGTGTCCAAGTATAACCGCTATCTGATGTATGCCAC
>OMOF01000128.1 GCA_900290375.1 Candidatus Desulfosporosinus infrequens | reverse complement strand
ACCAAGCACGAGGATTTTGAAACATATTTAGATGAAGCATTAATGCGCCTTGGAACCGACTACCTCGATGTTTATCTTCTTCACAATATGAACCCCAGCAATTGGGAGGCAGTTAAAAAACATGACGGCTTTACATTTCTTGATAAGATGATTGAGAAAGGCAAAATCCGGCATAAAGGTTTTTCGATTCATAACTCTCTGAAGGCGTTTAAGGAAGTGGTCGACTCCTTTGATTGGGAAATGGCACAGATTCAGCTCAATATCCTAGGTGAAACCATGCAAGCTGGAGTTGAAGGCCTCAAGTATGCAGCTGATAAGGGACTGGCAGTGGTCATCATGGAGCCGCTGATGGGAGGATACCTGCTTAATAACGTCCCTGCCGAAGTTAATGAGTTGATTCAGTCTTATCCAGAAAAACGTTCCCTTGTTGAGTGGTGCTTCCGATGGCTTTACAATATGCCGGAGACCTCTGTGATCTTGAGCGGAACCAGCAGTCTGGCTCAGCTTAAGGAAAATCTTCGGATATTTGACCAGGCTACGCCGAACGTGATGTCCGATGAGGATCAAGAATTTATCCACAAGATACGAGATGCCTTTGAGTCCAAAAAAAGTATTGGTTGCACAGGATGCTGGTACTGCATGCCCTGTCCTCAAGGCGTCGCCATACCGGAAGTTTTCAAACTCTATAACAGCTATCAGTTGATGAATGATCCCCATGACAAGCTTATGTATCAAAGCAGAATTGTTCCGTTTGGAGCAGGTGCCGATCAGTGCATATCCTGCGGAATCTGTGCACAAAATTGCCCGCAGGGGCTCCAGATCCCCGAGCTGCTTGAGACAACACATACGGAATTGAAGGCTTGAGCCTAAAGGATAGTAGATATAATAAAAAGCTTGCTTGCTCAAGTACAGATCGGTAACAAATAATTGATCATCACTAAAAGGAGAGGGTTATTCCCTCTCCTTTTCCATGGCATTTTTCGACCAGTCAGAATCTTTATAAATTGCTCTGCCCACCCCAACTAAGTCAGCTTTTGAGTCTCGTAAGATCGCTTCGCCTTCATTCTCTTGGGTGATGCCCCCCGTTACAATAACAGGAATCGCAACGACTTCCTTAATCGCTTTAGAAAGGGGTGAAAAAATACGAGGCGGCCTGATTTGTTCCTCAGCCAAACATTAAACTTGAAGGACTCTGTTCCACTAAAAAGCACCTGCGAATTGCGCGGGTGCTTTGTCTTATATTTATAGATTTGCAGTTTTTTTCTCTAAAGCCTTAATTCTGCTCTCATAGTCGTTAAAACTATTATCAGCAGCAATAACGAATGACTTAATTATTTGTAAATCTGATTTTACTTTCTTCATATCAGATTCTAATAATTTCTGTCCATTTTCTAATACCTTCTGTCCTTCTTCTACTTTGCCCAACCTATTTTCAATAACCCGCTGTCCCTCAGCCAAGGTTTTGAACATATCTCGAACTTCTTCAAGTATTACACCCATCTGATTTTCATTCATAAGTTCACCACCTTATATAGGTTCTAGCCTTTTTATTATACCATAAGTGCGTTTTGCAAAGGGTAATATATTAGCCTCGATTTCAAACACCGCACTGCACTTCTCTATCATTTTACTAAATTTTTACGTTTTCTCAACGTAAGTGCTATACCATCGAGCCGATAATGAATACTTCCTTGCATTCGACATTCTTGAGTATCTCAATTGCAGAGTATATATCTTTTTGAAATTCCTCCGAAAGTGTTGACAGAAACTCGCTCATTGAGTACAAATTTCGGTCGCTTCGACCTCTTTACCAGATTTTTACTTTTAAGGTTGCCATTAACGACATCAATTCCAAACAACTCCTTTGTTTTAGCCCGGCTGAAGGTGCTTTCTCAATGATCTCTTTTGGGATACCAAGTTCCTTGCCAAGTTCCACGACTTCTGTTGCTGTTAAGTCAGAAATCGGACAAAAGTCAAATGAACCATCGCCCCACTTGGTGAAATATCCCATCACAGCTTCCGAGAGATTATCGGTACCAGCCACCAAGTACCCCTTTTCTTGAGCGATTGCATAAAGTGCGGTCATACGAAGGCGCGGTTTAATATTTGCCGAAGTCATCAGAGAAAGAGGTACCCCTATTCCTTTTTCGAGGCTTTGAGACAGTGTTGAATAGCTATTCTTTAAATCCACTTCGACTGTCTTAATTCCAAGTTGTTTAGCGACACGAAGCGCATCCTGTTTATCCGTTGCAACACTATCACAAGGCATGACCACCCCAAGAACATTGTCAGTTGCCAATTTTGAAAGTGCAGCTACAGTGTTGCTGTCCTTTCCAGAAGACATTCCAATCACAATACCCTTGGCTCCGTATTAATAAGCCATAAATTGTCGGAACCCATGACAAAAGCTATCGGATTAGCTGGATACTGTTTTCGCAGCATACGCAGAGAATCAATCGTGTTAAGAAGGGTTGTCGACTGAATCCCTATTGAATTCTCTCAAGATTTGGGTTGTCGCAGGGTCCTCGGCCGACTTTATGCATTTCCGTCCACGTTTCGTCTAACTTTACTCGGACAATATCAGACGTGTAATCGTTATTCGTTTCATCCGAGTTTTCGAGAAGCGATGAGCCAACTCCGTAAATATCAACCGGCACACCTAATTCCTCAAACATTGTAATTAAAGCCTCCTGTGACCACAACCCGAATCGCATGACACTGCATCCAATACCTGGTGAATATTCTGGAATAGTATTTTGGTCTGTTCAGTAATAACTTCGATAATTCTCTTCTCCACAACATCACACCCCCGTTGAATTTCTTCCCTCATTGCGGCATAAAAACTATATGACCGAGATGTCCTATAACGGTTCGCGGGTTACTGAAGTCTGGTTACTACATCCATATCCTCTCAGATTTCGGTAACCCGCTGTTAAATGATGTTGGTCGTCCCCAGATTCAGCAATGCCATTCTAAATAATCACTTTTAATAGAGATAGGCATCGTTATTCTATTAAAATTTATATAGTCCNNCCATTCACCATTATCACGCTACGGTAAAGCGGTTTCACCATCATTATTTTGATATACACAACCAAACTCCAATAATTCATTAAATAGCTTTTCATTGACCGTCCATTTCACTTTAACTAATACACGAGATAAAGCACATGCTCTTTCTTCGGCCTCTTGTATTTCAAACGATTCGAATTTTTTATTTTGAAACAATTCTCTGCATTCTC
>OMOF01000180.1 GCA_900290375.1 Candidatus Desulfosporosinus infrequens | reverse complement strand
ACCGTCTTTTCTTCTTATGCGGGAGCGATGGGAAATATCGGGCAGGCTGATTATTCGACGGCCAATGCCTTTATGGATGCTTACGCTACTTATCGTAATAATTTGCTAGCCTCAAGACAATGTTGGGGTAAGACGATATCGTTTAACTGGCCGTTATGGCGAGAAGGCGGAATGAATGTTGATGCGCAAGCAGGAAAGTTAATGCAACAAAGTACGGGCATGGCTGCAATGAAAACATTAACAGGTATCCAATCTTTTTATCAAGGTTTGACTTCGGAAGATACTCAGGTGCTGGTGTTGGAAGGGGATTTACCGAAGATGCAAGCGTATTTCTTGGAATCTTTGCCAAAACTCCATTTGGCTTCGATTGTTAGTTCTATTTCGGGAGTGACTCCGCAAATAGTGAAAGAAAAAACTCTGCATCAGCTCAAGATTCTATTTGGAGAAACCGCCAAGATGGATTTTAACCTGATTGATTCCAGTGAGCCTCTGGAAAGTTACGGCATTGGTTCGATCATGATTATTCAGCTCAATCAGAAACTTGCCGATATCTTTAGCGGATTACCTAGCACCTTGTTCTTTGAATATCAGACAATCGGTGAATTAGCAGAATACTTGTTCACAGAATATCCTCAAGAGTGTCTACAGTGGACCGGTCTTGGCAGTCAGGTGCAACCGGAAATATCTTTGTCGATGCTGGAATCTAAAAGTGAATTTTCGGTATTGACCATGAACCAAGGTAAGCAGCAATATAGTAATATTGCCACCGACCCTAGCGCTAGGGAACATGAATCCATAGCTATAATTGGGATGAGTTGTAGATATCCGCAAGCCAAAACTTTAAAAGATTATTGGGAGAACTTGAAGACCGGTAAGGATAGCATACGGGAAATCCCTGAGGAACGGTGGTCGTTAGAGGGATTTTTCCATCCGGATCCTTTGGAGGCAGCGTCTCAAGGTAAAAGTTACGGCAAATGGGGCGGTTTCATCGAGGGGTTTGCCAATTTTGATCCGATATTCTTTAATATTTCACCCCGCGATGCGCTAAATATGGATCCTCAAGAACGATTGTTTCTGGAATCCTGTTGGGAAGTTTTGGAGGATGCCGGGTATACCAAAGAACAACTAGCAACATTGTATCAAGGCAGGATTGGTGTTTTTGCGGGGATTACTAAGACCGGCTATAGCCTATATGGTCCTGAACTATGGAAACAGGGCGAACGAGTTTTTCCGAACACTTCATTTAGTTCCATGGCCAACCGAGTCTCGTATTTGCTTAATTTACGCGGGCCAAGTATGCCGATTGATACGATGTGCTCCTCCTCGTTAACTGCTATTCATGAAGCTTCTGAATATCTTCGGCGTGGAGAATGTGAAATGGCCATTGCTGGTGGAGTTAATTTATACCTTCATCCTTCAAATTACATCGGCCTCAGTGCGCAGCAAATGCTTTCCTCGGATGGGCGATGCAAGAGCTTTGGAAAAGGCGGAAACGGATTTGTACCCGGAGAGGGCGTAGGTACGATTCTCTTAAAACGCTTGTCGCAGGCAATTGAGGATCGAGATAACATCTATGCAGTGATTCGGGGAACTAGTATTAACCACGGGGGAAAAACCAATGGCTATACAGTGCCCAACCCAGCCGCCCAAGCTGAAGTCATCCGAGCGGCACTAGACAAAGCCGGAGTAAACGCCCGGGCTGTCAGTTATATTGAGGCCCATGGGACTGGGACAGAACTAGGCGATCCGATCGAGATTGCCGGACTTACTCAAGCATTTCGAAAGGATACTCAAGCTAAGGAGTATTGCGCCATTGGTTCAGTTAAATCCAATATTGGTCATTTAGAAGCTGCAGCGGGTATGGCCGGAATTGCCAAGATTGTACTGCAAATGCAACATAAGATGCTTGCGCCGAGTCTCCATGCGGAAGAATTGAATCCCAATATTAATTTTGCTCAAACCCCGTTTGTAGTTCAAAGAACACTAGCGGAATGGAAACGGCCTGTAGACGAAACTGGCTACGAGACCGTGGAGTATCCAAGGATCGCCGGAATTTCATCTTTTGGTGCGGGAGGGTCCAATGCCCACATAGTTTTAGAAGAATATATTCCGCCAAGCCCGCAAAGAACTTCAATGGCGGTTAACGCCCAGAACCTGGCTATTATCGTATTATCGGCCAAGAGCGAGGAGCGGTTAATCGAGCATGCTCAGCAATTAGTGACGGTCATCGAGGAACGTCAATATACCGAAACCGAATTGGCTGATGTAGCCTATACGCTCCAAATTGGCAGGGAAGCTATGGAAGAACGCCTAGCTCTGGTAGTAGGCTCGACTAAGGAACTGCAGGATAAACTGAAAGATTTTGTGGCAGGCCGAGGAGGCATTGAGGACTTATACAGGGGCCAGATTAAGCGGAATAAAGAGACTATGTCAGTTTTGGCGGTGGACGAGGAAATGCAGGAAACCATCAGTAAGTGGATTCAACGCAGAAAATATGGAAACCTGTTGGACCTTTGGGTCAAAGGTTTGTCCATCGACTGGAATAAAATATACGGTGATCACAAACCACGGAGAATTAGCTTACCAACCTATCCGTTTGCTGACGAATGCTATTGGATTGTCGGTAATACCGATACACGCGGGCAAACAAGAGCAAATATTTCAGCGATTTCCAGCGTTATTCACCCACTATTACAGCAAAATACTTCCGATTTATCGGAACAACGGTTTACTTCGACCTTTAAGGGTGAGGAGTTTTTCCTAGCTAACCATGTGGTGAAAGGTCAGAGGGTCATGCCTGGCGTTGGATATCTTGAGATGGCTCGGATAGCATTAGTCATGTCGGCGAAAATTCAAAATGAAGGTATAAACGGGATACAGCTAAAAAATGTGGTCTGGGCCACCCCAATCATTGTAGGGAACCAACCAGTACAAGTGCATATTGCAATTCGCCCTGAAGCAACCGGAGAGATTTCGTATGAAGTATACAGCAGCAGCACTGAAGTCGGAATAGAACCAGTAGTGCATAGTCAGGGTAGAGCGGTACTAAGTCCACTTGCAGAAGTTTCTACCATTGACCTTAAAGCCTTGCAAGTCGGGTGTAGCTTAGGCACTCTTTCAGCGGGGCAGTGCTATGAATCCTTTAGGGCTCTTGGATTTGACTACGGCCCGGGACACCAGGGTCTGGAAAAAGTATTTTTGGGAGAAGACCAGGTTTTAGCTAAACTTGTTCTGCCCAGTTCGGTGTCTGGAACTGATGAGGAATTTGTCCTTCATCCCAGTATGATGGATTCGGCCTTACAGGCGTCAATCGGTTTAATGATTAGCTCCGGTGAACATCGACCGGTACTGCCGTTTGCCTTGCAGGGACTTGAAGTTTATGGAAGATGCACCTCTGAAATGTGGGCTCATATTCGACATAGTAAAGAAAGTAAGTTCGCGGACCGGATTCAGAAACTGGATATTGATTTGTGTGATGAAACCGGAAAGATCTGTGTGCGGATGAAGGGGTTTTCATCGAGAGTCTTGGAAGGAAAGATAAGTTTAGCGGGTTTACGGGAAACCACTGGAACCTTAATGTTTGAACCTTGTTGGCAAGAGCGGGCTGTACCTTTCACACCTAAGCGCAAGGAAGAAGCACTGGACTTCGCCCAGCACCTGGTGATGCTGTGTGAACTAAGTGAGATTTCTAAGGAAAGCATTGCTGCACGGATAGACAGGGTTGCGGACGAATTCCGATGTATAGCCTTATATTCCCAAGAAAAAGAGATTGATAAACGGTTCCAGGCCTATACCGTTCAATTATTTGAGGAGGTCCAAAAAATACTCACGGAAAGACCAAACGGTAACGTTTTGCTCCAGATCGTGATTTCTGCCCAAAGTGAGCAACAACTGTTTTCTGGAATGGCCGGGTTGTTGAAAACAGCTCAATTAGAGAATCCAAAATTTATTGGGCAATTGATTGAAGTTGATAAGTACTATGGCACCTTGAGTGATGATTCGTCGCAGTGGTATGCGCAAGAAATCGTCGAAAAGTTGCTGGAAAATAGTCAAAGACCAATTGCTAAGCAAGTCCAATATCGAAACGATAAACGATATGTTGTCAGTTGGAATGAAATTGAAGTTCCCTCAGAACCAGTTGGGATTCCGTGGAGAGATCGTGGTAACTATTTGATTACCGGAGGAACCGGAGGCTTGGGATTGATCTTCGCCAAAGAAATTGCAGAGAGATCAAAAGATGCGACCCTAATTCTCACAGGGCGGTCGCGACTTAGTGCAGCGAAACAAGCCCTACTTAAGGAGATAGAGAGGTTAGGAACCCGGATTGTTTACAGACAAGTGGATGTAGCCGACAAGCGAGCGGTTGACGGCTTAATCCAGAGTATCCGCCAGGATTTTGGTGGTCTAAACGGCATCATTCACAGTGCTGGAGTGATACAAGACAACTTTATCATCAAAAAGAGCAAAGAAGAGTTTTACAAAGTACTAGCACCCAAGGTTAGCGGAGTGGTAAATCTAGATCAAGCCAGCAAGGATCTAGCCCTGGATTTCTTCATTCTCTTCTCAGCGGTGGGTGGAGCATTGGGTAATATAGGTCAGGCCGATTACACCACTGCCAACGCCTTTCTGGATGCTTATGCAAGATACCGTAATGCCTTAGTAGCTTCGAAACAGTGCCAAGGACTAACTCTTGCCATTAATTGGCCATTTTGGCAAGAAGGGGGAATGCGGATCGATCCGGAAACCGCGAAAATGATGGGGGATAGCACGGGCATGACTGGATTGCCAACCTTATCAGGAATTCAGGCTTTATATCAAGGAGTCGCATCAGGTAAAGATCAGGTGATGGTTTTGGAAGGAGACAAGGCGAAGTTGAGAAATTTTGTTGCATCGTATTTCGAAAATGAAAAGCAAATCATTCCTGGTGCGGAAAGAGAGTTGAGTTCAGGATTAGATGATGAGTTTTATCTAAATATCGTGGAAGATATTATTAAAGGCAAATTATCAGCAGAACAGTTTGTTGACTTTACAAATACTGTGCAAAGGAAAATGAATAAATGAATGATCAAATAAAATTGTTATATGAACAGATTAAACAACAACAGATCAACCCAGACGAAGCTATCAAGCTAATTAAGGAGGTAAACACTCAGCCAAAGAGCGCGCTTCCGTTCTCAAGCTCCCGCAATGGTTTTGAAATCATAGCGGAAAACAAAACAATTGGAGCTCTTGAACAAGATTTGTTAGAGGAGCAAGTAATCGATTACTTCAAGGGTCTGATTTCGTCCCTTATTCAGCTGCCAACGCATCGTATTGAAGCGGAAGCACCTATGGAGAAATATGGAATTGATTCCGTGATGATCATGCAAATGACTAATCAATTAGAAAAAATATTTGGTTCGTTATCGAAAACGTTATTTTTTGAATATCAGAATATCAAGGATCTAAGCGGATATTTTATCCAAAATCATCAGGAAAACTTAGTTAAAGCATTGAATATTTCCGTTCAATATCAAGAAAAACTGCCCGATCTGGTTCCGGAAATCGTTAACAAGGTTCCTGAATCTATAAATATACGGAATCGTTTCTTTACTTCCCCTGCTTCCGGTACGATGAATCGCGACGAAGACCTCGCCATTATAGGCATCAGTGGTCGCTATCCAATGGCTAAAAATCTAGATGAATTCTGGCAAAACTTGAAGGAAGCCCGAGATTGCATTACGGAAATACCTTCCGAGCGGTGGAGTTATATGGATTTTTATAACCCCGAAAAAGGGAAGAAAGGTACAAGTTATAGCAGATGGGGAGGGTTTATTGAAGACTACGATAAATTTGATTCGTTATTTTTTAATATAGCCCCGCGTGATGCAGAAAGAATTGATCCTCAGGAACGATTGTTCTTGGAAATTACTTCGCAAACGATTGAAGATGCAGGGTATACGATGGCCGATCTTAATAAATCTGAGGTCGGGGTTTTCGTAGGGATAATGTATGGTCATTACCAGCTTTTTGGCGCAGAAGAGACTCAAAAGGGCAATGGCATGGCACTAAGTTCCTCTTATGCCTCGGTTGCCAACCGGGTTTCCTATTATTTTGATTTCAAAGGGCCGAGCATTGCCTTGGATACCATGTGTTCATCATCACTTACTTCCATTCATCTAGCTTGTGAAAGTATTCAGCGCGGCGATTGCCAAATGGCGATTGCCGGAGGAGTAAATCTATCCATTCATCCGCAAAAATATATTTTGTTAAGTGAAAATAGTTTTGCAGCTAGTGATGGAAGATGTAAAAGTTTCGGAGTAGGCGGTGATGGATATGTACCAGGCGAAGGGGTAGGTGCGATATTAATCAAACCATTAAGTAAAGCCCAGGATGACGGTGACCAGATTTACGCGATTATCAAGGCAAGTTCAATCAATCACGACGGCAGGACCAACGGTTTTACCGTTCCGAATCCCAATGCCCAATGTGATTTGATTCTAAAGGCAACTAAGAAAGCAAATGTCAATCCACGGGCTATCAGTTATATCGAAGCTCATGGAACAGGAACTTCGCTAGGTGATCCAATTGAAATCACCGGATTGACGAAGGCTTTTAGGAAACATACTCAAGAAAAACAGTTTTGCGCGATTGGGTCCGCTAAGTCGAATATTGGCCATTTGGAGTCCGCTGCAGGTATTGCCGCCCTAACAAAAGTGATTTTGCAGATGAAATATAAACAATTGGTGCCGTCAATACATTCAGAAATATTAAACCCCAATATAAAATTTGAGGATACACCTTTTTTCGTTCAGCGTGAGCTGACGGAATGGAAACAACCAGTGTTGAACATTGACGGTCAAGAAGTTAAGTTTCCGAAGATGGCCGGAATCAGTTCATTTGGCGCCGGCGGAGCGAATTCCCACATTATACTA
>OMOF01000652.1 GCA_900290375.1 Candidatus Desulfosporosinus infrequens | reverse complement strand
TTTGGTGGAGCGACATATTTAGCCCAGATTCTCCATGTAACACCAAATTTAAACGAGACGGTCATATCCCAAATTGCCCGACTTTTAACAGGTCGAGGGTGGTTTTACTACTTATTACAGACCAGTACATCTGCTATTCTTATCCTAGCCGCCAATACGAGTTATAATGATTTCCCGTTAGTATTTAGTCTAATCGCCAAAGATGGTTATTTACCACGGCAGTTTTCCGCTCGCGGCGATAAATTAGTATTTTCAAATGGTATTATTGCCTTATCGTTACTTTCTGCAGTACTGTTAATTATTTTCCATGGTGATACGCATAATCTAATTCCCCTCTATGCTGTTGGGGTTTTTCTGTCATTTACGCTATCCCAAGTAGGGATGGTAGTTCACTGGTATAAGTCTAAAGAGGTGGGATGGCAAAGTAATATAATGGTTAATGGAGTAGGTGCAGTTTTAAGTGGGGTTGCCCTAGCTGTTATCGCAACAACAAAGTTTGTTCACGGTGCTTGGTTAGTTATAATTTTAATACCAATCTTGGTTTTGACTTTTATGAAAATTCACACACATTATTTAGATGTAGCTAAAAAGTTAAGGATAGAAGATAACCACACTTTTGAACATCCTGAGCATATAAAAGTTATCGTACCTGTCGCTACGTTTACTAGGGTAGTGGTGAATACTGTGGAGTATGCTATCTCAATAAGTAATGACGTTACCGCAGTGCATATCGTATTAGATGATGAAAAAGCAGAAAAGTTAAGAATAAGATGGGAAATAAATTATCCAAATATCTCTTTAGTGATGATTTGTAGTCCTTATCGTTCCATGTTAGGACCTCTCTTGGATTACTTGGACAAAGTCGAAAAATCCACTAAACCTTATGAACTTGTCATGGTTTTGATTCCTGAATTTATAACAGATAAATGGTGGCAGTATTTTCTACATAATCAATCAGGCTTAATCTTGAAATCTGTTTTATACTTCAATAGAAGTTATGTTATTGCAAGTGTTCCTTATCATTTAAGTGAGCCACGGTTATAAACAAAAAATTAAAAAAAAAATTTATGGAAGGATATCCATTATTTATGTCGAATAGTCTTTTAATAAATAATAAGGAGAGCGATCGATCGCTTCTATTCATATAGTTTAAAAATGTCATATTTTGTTATATTTTTGAACTATATGAAGTATTATTAATAACAACCAAGAGAAAAAATACCGGTGATGATTGGAGGTTAAGAGAATGAGTTCAGCGGAATTGTTATGTTTAATTGAGGATAAGCGGGAACAATTAAATAGAATGGGTGAAAATGAATCTCTTATTAATCCTGATGTAGTTCAACTTAGTCAATTCATAGACTTATTGCTGAACTTATATCACCAGGCCCAGACTCGTACAGCTTAGAACCAGAATGTTTGTGCTCATTGTCATAATTTCGCGGCTTTTGTTAACTTTTTGAATATTTGATACGTTGGCTGAAGTGAGAGTAATCCTCATGCCAACGTATTTTATATTTTATTGTGAAGAAACAAATAAATAAGAGGAATAGCGCGAAATGTGTAGAATGTTTAGTAGAATATTGAATATTTAATAGTAAGACGAATTTGAAATTTAGTGAATTGAATTTGCCCACAGGGGGATAATCAGCGATGAACATTCTATTTGAGCTTTTATATAATCTGAGTATTTTAGTGTCAATAAGCATCATTTCTGGTTTTATTGGGTATCGTGGGAATAAGAACTGGACCAGTGTATTTTTACAAGGACTACTCTTTGGAAGCGCCTCCGTGATTGGAATGCTGCACCCGTTAATTGTATCACCCGGGTTAATATTTGACGGTCGTTCAGTAATGATCAGCTTATCTGGGCTTTTCTTTGGTCCGATAGCGGCTATCATATCTGGAACAATGGCGATGGTTCTCCGAATGCAGCAAGGTGGAGATGGCGCTATGATGGGCGTTCTTGTGATTATTTCGTCGGCACTCTGGGGGATTATTTGTCGTGCGCGGAGTAAACACAATGATAGTAAGGTGACTTTACGACAACTTCTATATATGGGAGTCAATGTTCATGTCACAATGCTCTTGCTGATGTTCACACTTCCTGCTAATGAAGGCATCAGTACAATCAAACTGATAGGCCTTCC
>OMOF01000859.1 GCA_900290375.1 Candidatus Desulfosporosinus infrequens | reverse complement strand
ATCGATGCAGAGGATACCATACCTGGTGCAATAAACTGAATATAACTCATCCCCCCCATATCTTGAACAAAAGCTCCTAATCCAAATCCCATTGCCGAAAGATATAAGAAGGGCTCAATCACATTAAAGATCATATTTGACCAAAAGGTGCGCCGAAATACAATCAAATGCCGCCGTAAAATACAAAATGCCATTGTCATACTTCTTCCTTCTTCCCTGTGAGTTTTAAAAATACATCTTCTAAATTGGCGGGACGCAGATAACAAGAA
Organism: Candidatus Desulfosporosinus infrequens; assembly: GCA_900290375.1. Lineage (GTDB taxonomy): Bacteria > Bacillota > Desulfitobacteriia > Desulfitobacteriales > Desulfitobacteriaceae > Desulfosporosinus > Desulfosporosinus infrequens. Next base: position 1,007 of record OMOF01000859.1, on the reverse strand, counting down.
TGTTGTGGTAAACCCGTTTTATGGATGTTTTCCCACATTTCTTTGCCCTTTTCAGTAAAAATGAATAAACTATCCACCATATATTCAGCCCTTCCCCCCATTACCGCAATTTTANNTTCTAACGGAATCCGAACTTCAATTACAAATGGTAAGATATGTTCTTTCACTAAACTTTCTGGACTTCCTTCTGCCAATATTTGTCCAGCATTCATAATGGCTAATCGATCACAAAGTTGTGCTGCTTCTTCCATATAATGAGTAGTTAGCAACATCGTCACTCCGTCTTCCTTTAACCGCCTTAATTTCTGCCAAACTAAGCGACGAGCCTGAGGATCAAGCCCTGTTGTCGGCTCGTCCAAAATTATAATTTGTGGCTGATTTATTAACGCACGGGCAACGACGAGTCTCCGTTTTGCGCCACCAGATAACATTTCCACATTGACATTCGTCTTATCATCCAATCCCATGAAATCCAATAACTCCTGCCCTCGCGCCCTCGCTTCTTTGCTAGGAATATTAAAATACCCACCATACACAATCAAATTTTCAATCACGGTCAAATCAGGATCAAGATTATCTTCTTGGGGAACAATTCCACACACTTGTTTTATATGAGGAGGAGTAAGAGCGGTAATTCTTTCACCGAGTATTTCCAAATTCCCTTCATCGACTGTAGATAGTCCATAGATCATCCGCATGGTTGTGGATTTTCCTGCTCCATTATTGCCTAAAAAACCAAAACATTCCCCTTTATTAATATGAAAAGATATGCCATTAAGTGCTCGAAAATTCCCATATGATTTAGCCAAATTTTTAGCCCGAATGATAAATTCCATTGTATAACAATCTCCTTGTAAATGCAGAATTACTGCTGACTAAGAATTAGAAAGTGAACTTTTTAAACATCAAGACTTTAGTAGGGAATTCTCCCCTCACTGAAGCGACAAAAAACGTACCCACTTATAGAGAAGTGGAAGTCTACGATTTCATAAAAATATAAACGTTGA
>OMOF01000517.1 GCA_900290375.1 Candidatus Desulfosporosinus infrequens | reverse complement strand
TGGGGCGCAAGCCCCTGGCAAAGCAGGTCATCGCCAGGTAAAACAAGCGAAAAGACTATCTCTTAGTGAGGTAGTCTTTTCGTTTGTTTTGCGTTGTGAGTCAAAGGACCGGGGTTCCACCCGTTCGGATCCACATTGCAGGAGTTTGCGTCACATGTCGCAATGTGGCGAAAGTCTCGTCCGACTTTCGTCACACTACTGGAGTTTTCGTTATAAGTCGCAGTGTAAAGTTATGGTGAAAAGGGCATTGTAACGAAGGAGAATTTGCGAACTCTTTAGTACGGTGGCCGCAAGCAATGATCGGGATCACCAATGTTGAGTAGTGCCATCGGCATCTTTGGCGAACTCAAACGTGAATCGAATACTCATGTTGAGACTAGCCTCTCATACGGTATCCCGTTCCTTGAACGTTCTTTACGCGAAAAGACTGATATACTTTATCAGCGAAAAGTAGTCGTGTATCATGCGGTAACTTGTCAAAAGACCGTAGAAATCGTTTACTGCGACTAATCCGCATCGCGGTCAGCTTGCATCAAATATTTGATAAAGTCATTAACGTTTTCATACGTCTTGGATCGTCCAGCTGCATAATCTTCCCGCGACTCACGCTCTGCTGCTTGCCACTCTGCTGACCAATACCACGACTGATCAGCCGGAATTAGTTTCTTCAGATCAAGAACAATGCGACCGTCTTCGACGATCATCTCGAACACATCGCCTTCATCTGCCAAGTGAAGAAATTTCCGAACCTCTTTACCTATTGTGATAGTTGAACGACGCTTCGTTTGGACGATACCAAATGATTTACGAAATTGTGGATTTTGCATAAATATCACCTCTGCGCTCTTTCAGAGTTGCTACTTTTATTACAACATTAAAATTAACAACGCACACCGAATTCATTTTCAATATTGAAACAAGAAATTCGCAAACAAGTACATGCTAACAATAATATTTTCTGGTAATAAATTACTTCGATAGTATCTTTAACCCAACTATAATGGTATGATAAAGATGAAATTTATAGCTTTTGTCCACCAGCCAAGGATAGTAGTTTGAATGCTAAAATAGATACCATAGTAAATTGGCGTGAGTGAGAGATGATCGGACTTCGTACTTTTAATTAGAAACATGGTTTTGAAAGCTAAATTAGAAGAAAATATAAACAGCCAAATCAATGCTCAAGGGGAAATACGGGTGAAAATAAGGAAATGGGTTTTGGCCGACGTTACATAGTGTTGATTATCGGACTCGAATTTGATTCTCAACCCAAAATATAATATATGCCTGGGGGAAAGTTTTATTTTTACAGTTTACAAATTTCGTAAAAATAGTAGCGTGGTAGGTATTATAATTAAATTTGGTTCAAATAGGAAGGAAGGAAGGAAGACAGCTTGATAAGGAAAAAGAAAAATGTTTTACTAACTTTATTAACTTTGGTTTTTCTTATATTTTCTGTGTCATCGGTTTATGCCACAATACCCAGCGGCACGGTTGTTTTTAGTAATGGCCAGGCGTTGGATCTAACTTATGCTAACAATGCAACACATCAATCAGAAGTTACTCAAGATGTTGTCAACAGTAATGGTGGTGTCTATGTTATTAATTTTAGTAGTTCAATTGTTAATAATAGTACAAGCGCAATATTAACACCTACTCAAGTTACCACTTTGATTCCAGCAGTTATTTATAAAGATGATCATGGAAATGTTGAAAAGTTTGATACAGGTAATGGCGCAGAAATTACGAACGATGTAATTTCTGGGACCTCAGCAAGTACAGCTTTTGGTTCTATGGTAACAGTTAACATCACAAATCCTGCAACTTATGTTGGAGCAACCCAGTTTCAAGTGTATGTGAATGGCGTAGCTGCTTCGGCTTTAGCCACTCTTAACACAGCTACTACGGTTTACCCAGCGCAAACTACAGGTGCCCAAGTACAAGTAGAGTTCTTCAATGCTGCGGGTACGAAAATTGGTACAACTCAAAATGTTACTTTAACTTACACTACACCTGTTACGTCTACACCCACACCCACACCCACACCTGTTACCGCAAGCTCGGCAGATACGATGTTTAGTTTTGACTTCCTAAATAATCCAAGTATCCGTCCTGAAGTAACATACGATTCTGATTCAATTACTGCGATAGCGCCTTATGAAACAGACCTAACATCTCTAACACCTGAAATCTATGTTAGTAACGGTGCCACCGTATCCCCAGCTTCAGGTGTACCCCAGGATTTCACACATCCAGTAAACTATACAGTGACTGCACAGGATGGGAGCACTAAAGTGTATACTGTAACTATTACAGATAGCTCAGCTGATTCAATAACTAGTATTGCATTTCCAACCAGACCAGATCTTCCTGACTTTTTCTACCAATTACAGTCGGGTAGCACTAACTTAACAGAGTATCTAGAAGCTGGTACTCCTGTTACATCAGCAACTCCAACCATCGTTGTTAGTAACGGTGCCACGATATCTCCAGCCTCAGGTGTAACGCAGGATTTCTCACATCCAGTAACGTATACAGTAACTGGTCAGGATGGGAGCACTAAGGTATATACTATAACTATGAATGTAGCGACACAGATTGAGGGTTCAACTTTAAGTTCAGCTGATTCAATAACGAGGTTTATTTTTCCAAATAATCCAAGTATACAGCCTGAAATAATGGAAGAGGCAGATGCGATTAATGCAACAGTACCTTTTGGAACAAATCTAACATCCCTAACACCTGATGTTGATGTAAGTCCAGGTGCTACAGTATCACCGGGTTGGAATGTGCCACAAAATTTTACGAACCCAGTTAATTATACTGTAACTGCACAAGACGGTACTAAGAAAACCTATACCGTTACAATAACAACCCAAGGGCATGAGGGGCATAGGGGAGAAAATTTATGACATTGGCTGAATTTGGGGTAGTGGGAGCATCCGTGTCACCAAACCTTTTTCCAAAATCAAAAGAGAAATGAAGAGGAGTTACTATAAAGTTGAGAGAGAATTATTTTTGAATTCAACAAAAATGGGAGAAGACTTATATAAAAAGTTTGGGTTTATTGAACCTAAAGACAGAGCAATGGTCTTGAATATTTGAATAATAATTTAAAGTCCCCTCGTACTTCGAACGAGGGGACTTTACGTAACCATAATTATAGGACTCAATGGCAAAATCAAAAGCACTCTCGAATGAGAGCGTCGTAGACATCGTTTGAGGAGGATTCTCTTCTGCTAACGGCATAATTTCCTCTTAAGCATTCTCAATAGTCAGGGGCAGTGGCTCAATTAAGATAAAAATCCAGATTTTGAGTGCTGACTCCGCTATCGTAATTTTGGTCGATTTGCGCAGAGAGCCCCACTTTAAGTACCTAATAAATATCTAGAGGATTTAAAATATCAGGTTAACCATTAGTCATCCTTTGAAATCATTTTTTAAATTTACGGATCGTTGCCTAGCGAAAAGACCTCACTAAAAATTAGAGGTCTTTACAAAGTTCAGAGTTCGGTAAAATTGATTGTGAAATTGGCTGTGAATCTAATTCTCTAAACCAGAAAAATCCAAGGTGGCAAAAAGGTCTTCGAGAGTCTCTGCCCGTCGGATTAGTTCAACCTGGCCATTGGGCTTGAGAAGCAATTCTGCTGAACGTAATTTGCCATTATAGTTGAATCCCATGGCATGACCATGTGCTCCGGTATCATGGATGACAGCGATATCACCAATATCCATTCTGGGTAGGGCCCTATCTATCGCAAATTTATCGTTATTCTCACATAAACCACCCGTTACGTCATAAATGTAATCACACGGCCAATCTTCTTTCCCCATCACCGTTATGTGGTGATAAGCGCCATAGAGACCGGGACGCATCAAGTCAGCCATACAAGCGTCGACACCTACATAATTTTTATAGATTTCTTTCTTATGCAAGACTTTTGTTACTAAATAACCATAGGGACCCAAGATCATGCGTCCGCTCTCCATGGCGATCTTTAAAGGGTCCAATCCCTTAGTCACAATCAATTTGTCGTAAGCGTTTTTTATCCCTTTACTTACAGCCTCCAAACTAACTTGTTCTTGCTCTGGCCGATAAGGAATACCGATCCCCCCGCCCAGATTAACGAATTCAATTTTAATCCCTAACTTCTCGTAAATCTCCCCGACAAGATTAAACATCATACAGGCTGTCTCAATAAAATACTTGGCATCAAGTTCGTTGGATATAATCATCGTATGAATACCGAAGCGTTCTGCTCCTTTTTCTCGGGCAGTTTGATAGGCTTCGAAAAGTTGCTCTTTAGTCAAACCATACTTGGCATCGTGGGGTTTACCAATAATCGCATTTCCCCCATCGCGTAAACGACCCGGATTATAGCGAAACGAGATGATCTTAGGCATACCGATATGTCTTTCTAAATAATCAATATGAGTTATGTCATCAAGATTAATGATTGCACCTAATTCTTGAGCTTTTTTGTATTCATGTGCAGGTGTGTTATTTGAGGAAAACATTATATTTTCGTCAAAAATTCGGGCTTTTTCTGCTAAAATAAGTTCCGACATTGAACTGCAATCTGCTCCAAATCCTTCCTCACGCAGGACTTTAAGGATATATGGGTTTGGTGTAGCTTTGACGGCAAAGTACTCTTTGAATTCGGTTGCCCAACTGAAGGCTTCTATTAATTTACGGGCATTTTGCCGAATTGCCAATTCATCATAAATATGAAACGGTGAACCGTATTGCTCGATCATTGTCTCTAATTGTTCCTTGGTAAATGGTAATGTTTTCTCCGCCATTCTGTTAGCCCCCCTATTACAATGAATTATTAAGAAAATATAGAAGTGGTGTAAGAGGGCACTCCTTAACGATAACCGTACCCCGATTAAAATTAATTAAGTTTGTTATATTATGCTACAATGTTTTAATACCTGTCAATCTATTTTATGAAGTTCGATATTAAGGCTTAGTCATACTCCTCGTCCCATAACCCTCCAAATCAAGGGATATATTGTATATTGCTGCTGTAGGATTGTGCAGGGTAGAAGAGCATGCTTTTTACCCGTTCTTATATCACTATATGGCAGCTAATTGAATCTTGCTTAAAGAAAATAATAAATATAGCTTAAAAAAAGAGAAATTTATCTATATAATTGGACGCCATGAGATAATAGCCTATTTTGCCAAGGAACAGTTTCAGAATCAAGGTTATGAAAGAGTGGAGAAGAAGGTAGGTTCTAATCAATCAACTTTTAATAAAAGGTAAAACTGGCTAAGTTAAAAGTCTTAAAAGTCCTTAGACGGATTTTTTGTTATAATGATGTTAGATAATTAGGATTGTTGACATAAGGAGATGTTCGTATCAATGATAAAAAAAGCCTTGGAGGTACTGCAAAGGTATTTCGGGTATACCCAATTCCGCGATGGCCAGCAAAAGGTGATAGAAAGTCTGCTCCAGGGTAAGGATACATTAGCCATCATGCCAACAGGAGCTGGGAAATCTCTAGCTTATCAAATCCCAGCCTTGTTGTTGGAGGGAACGACACTTGTTATCTCACCACTGATTTCTTTGATGAAAGATCAGGTAGACGCGCTGCAACAATATGGGGTTCCAGCAACTTTTATTAACAGTTCGCTATCCTTAAAAGAAGTGAGGTCGCGGATTGAACGGGCGGCACGCGGAGAATTTAAGCTTCTGTATGTTGCGCCCGAACGATTGGAGTCGGAAGGGTTCCGGGCCCTACTGGAGTCTCTGCAGGTTGTCTTCTTGGCTATTGATGAAGCTCATTGCGTTTCCCAGTGGGGACATGATTTTCGCCCGAGTTATCTTCAACTTGGACCTTTTCTCAAATCCTTGCCCCACAAGCCGCTGATTGGGGCCTTCACAGCGACAGCAACTGAGGNNCAGGTAGATATTGTGCGGTTGTTGGAGTTGAATAAACCCAATGTCTTTGTGACGGGATTTGATCGTCCCAACCTGACGTTTTCCACACTTCGAGGGGAAAACAAAAAGACCTTTGTTTTAGAATATGCCCAATTGCATGCAGACCAGTCCGGGATTATTTATGCTGGGACGCGTAAAGAAGTCGATAACCTTCAAGTATTCCTAGCGAAGAATGGTCTAAAGGCAGGGAAATATCATGCCGGAATGAGTGACGAGGATCGCCAAAAAAGCCAAGAGGATTTCCTCTTCGATGAAAGAACAGTCATGGTGGCCACGAACGCCTTTGGAATGGGAATTGATAAATCTAACGTTCGCTACGTTATTCATTATAATATGCCGAGAAACATGGAGGCCTATTATCAAGAGGCAGGACGAGCCGGGCGGGATGGGGAACCAGGAGAATGCTTGTTGTTATTTTCACCTCAAGATGTGGTGTTGCAAAGATATTTAATTGAACAAACAATATTTCAGCCGGAGAGAAAACTGAACGAACTTAAGAAACTTCAGGGGATGGTAGATTATTGTCATACGCCCCGGTGTTTGCGCAAGGCAATTCTGGAGTATTTTGGAGAAGAAAATGTTCAATTGTAACGATGAGCGCGAAATGGTTGATATCACGATAGAAGCTCAAAAGATAATTTCTTGTATTTATCGGATGCGTGAGCGTTTTGGCATCGGTATGGTGGCTGAGGTGTTAAAAGGATCACGTAAAGCTAAGATTCTTGAGCTTCGTTTTGATGAACTTTCAACACATGGAATTATGCACGAAGTTCCACTGCAAGAGATTAAAGATCTCATTAATTTTTTAGTGGCTGAGGATTATCTGGAATTATCGAATGGCGAGTACCCAGTAGTGAAGCTTCTACCGAATGCCGTTTTGGTTATCAAAGGGGAAGCGAAAGTTACTCAAAAAGTGTCACAGCAGCCTTCTCGTGAACTGGTAGTAGAAGTTAACTTGTTTGACCGTCTGCGAGCATTGCGCAGGAAAATCGCGCTTCGTGAGAACCTTCCTCCGTACATGATCTTTGCGGATAGTACTTTGAGAGAAATGGCTCAGGTATTTCCTGCGGATCACATGGCGATGATTCGGATCAGTGGGGTCGGAGAGCGAAAGCTAGAGAAATATGGAGAGGAGTTTTTGGAGGAGATTCGGAGTTTTATAGAGGAGAACGGGGTTGTTAAATCCTTGGTAAATCGCCCTATGCCGTCAGATTCTAGCACGCGACCACAGTCAGTTCGTAATCCAACTCAAAATCAGGCCAATAAAATACCAAGCCATCACCAAACATATCTACTTTACCAAGAAGGGTACGCAATTGAAGACATTGCTCACGTCAGAAACGTTACTGTGCTCACAGTACAAGATCATATTGTACGTTGCAGTCTCGATGGACAAGCAGTCCGATGGGATGACTTTATTCCGATCGGACAAGAAGCACTTATTTTGCAAGCAGTCAACCAAGTGGGTCGAGAGAAATTACGACCGATAAAGGAGCTTCTCTCAGACGAAGTGGAGTGGTTTACGATTCGGGCCGTTTTGGAGAAGCATAGAGAGATTGCAGAGAAAGAATAAATGAAAGTTTACAGTTGTGATTTCATCTTAAATTATGCTTATTTTGATAAAGGATTAGAAGGAGTATTCAATACATGGTCAATAAGACCTATAAAGACGAATCGTAATATTGTTTTGGTCAGCATAATGTTGGCAATGTTTATGGCTGCCATTGAAGGGACAATTGTAGCGACAGCAATCCCTAGTATTGTGGGAGATCTCGGCGGTTTCTCCCTTTTCAGTTGGGTATTTTCTTCCTTTCTTCTGGCTCAAGCTGTGACAATCCCCATTTATGGTACGGTCGAAAACCTGTATTTACGTTTGGCATAGTTGTTTTCCTTTTGGGTTCTGTTCTTTGCGGTTTTGCTAATAGTATGAACTTACTTATCTTTTTTCGCTTGATTCAGGGTATTGGCGCGGGAGCGGTCCAGCCTATTGCTACCACAATCGTGGGGGATATCTTTAATATGACGGAACGCGCCCGTATCCAAGGTTATATCTCAAGCGTCTGGGG
>OMOF01000179.1 GCA_900290375.1 Candidatus Desulfosporosinus infrequens | reverse complement strand
TTTACCACATAACAATGGCAAAAGGTTCAACTGGTATCTTAAAACAATAGTGATCTCGAAGACACAGCTAATATACCCCCTAACATTCCCGTAGGTAGTTTTGACTTCGGCATAAGCAGGTCTCCTGGCTAAAGATCCTCATCAACTCACGTCTTCCCGGGTATATATCTCCAGTGACATTTTGTAAGTAGACTCCCTTTTACAGTGGCGGGCACCGCGTCAGCTTACTGACTTCCCTTTTCAATTCTTTCCCTCAGGAAAAAATCACTCATTCCTTGCTATTAAATTACTTTAGATACTAACACAACTCAAGATAGTCTGTCTAGTACTAAAATTAATATAAATACAGAAGGGATTAACCCTTTTATGTAGAATATATATACAATAGCCAAATGTTAATTATGAAAAAAAGGCCATGGAGGTCTTGACTTGACATTAAGTCTGGTCAATCTTTCCATGGTCTTCTTTATTTTACAAGGAGGTGATCCTAGGCCTTTGAGTCCATGCCCGATGTACTGTCCTAAAGAAAAAACTATCGCTTTTTTTAATTTTCAAAAAAAGGAGCAAACTATAATGTGTGAAGCAAATGCATATCTCAAAGATGGAGAAAACGAAGTGTTATTCATGGAGTCAGTCGATACTATCGAACCCTATGAAAACGGTCTGAAGCTCATGGATATCTTCGGAAAACAAATGTTCATTCAAGCTAAAATTAAGGACATGAAACTTCTAAACCACCGCATTCTATTGGAGAAAATTGACATTTAATAATGAAAGAGAGCTAACCAGATATGGATCTTCCTCTTTGGCTTCAAACAAATAGTCCACTTGCACCTTCCCCTTCAAAATTGAAGCAATCCAACTTTATTCAAAAAACCCTCCAAGGTATTATTAGTTTTGTGCGGGAGTCCGTCTATTCTGAGGAGATCGCGCTTCGCGCAGGGTTCCTGCAGACCATGGATCCCAGGATGAAGCTGCTCGCCATTTTTCTACTCCTTATAACCGTCAACCTCCTGCGCCATCTCCCCCTACTTTGGGGGGTCTATCTAGTAATTCTGGTCCTCGCCATGTTATCCAAGGTTCCTGCTCGGTTTCTTGTGCAGCGTGTTTGGTTAGTGATACCCTTATTTACAGGAGTCATGGTCTTACCCGCCTTATTCAATTGGATACGCCCCGGTGATCCCCTCTGGATCGTTTGGACTTTCTCGACCCCACTCCACCTTGGGCCAATTCATTTCCCCCGTGAATTAAGCATCACTCGACAAGGCTTTTGGGGTGCAATCCTCCTGATCAGCCGAGTAGGTATTTCTGTCACTCTCGCTGTCCTCCTCACCCTAACGACACGCTGGAACAATCTACTGCGCGCGTTACGCACCTTTTTTGTACCTAAGATTTTTATCGTTACTCTGGAAATGACCTATCGTTATATTTTCGTGCTCATTACTCTCCTTGAAGATATGTTCTTAGCGCGTAAAGCACGTGACTCAGGGCACTCTTCTGGAGCTGAACAACGGCGATTTGTTGGTTCCTCCATCGCAACCCTTTTTGGTAAATCTCTGAAAATGAGCGAGGATGTCTATACCTCTATGATTGCTCGGGGATATACTGGTGAAATTTATACCCTTCAGAGTTTCCAACTGCGCTGGATCGACGTCTTTAGCCTGGGAGTCAGTCTTATGTTAAGCTTATCGCTTTATGCTGCCGACAAAGTCTTAGGAGGATAAAAACTTGTCTAAACAAACTGCTCCTCTTTTCCAGTTAACTGCTGTTTCCTACGCTTATATTCCCGATCATCCCGTTCTGTCGGATATTCATCTTCAGATCTTCCCCACGCAAAGTCTGGTGATTCTTGGAGCCAATGGCAGTGGGAAGTCAACGCTACTCAAAATTCTGGCTGGACTTGTTCATCCCACGTCCGGCCAAATCTTGGCTTTTGGACAGGACCTTACAGAAAAGAAGTTGCAAGATCCTGCATTTTTAGCCGAGTTTCGCCAACGAGTAGGCTTTATTTTCCAAAATTCTGATGCTCAACTTTTCTCGGCTACCGTTCGAGATGAATTATCCTTTGCACCACTGCAGCTGGGCCTTTCTACTGAACAGGTTGAACAACGGATCGTTGAAACCGCTGATCTGTTGGGAATCACACCGTTGTTAGACCGGCCACCCTATAAACTGAGCGGTGGAGAGAAGAAAAAAGTCGCCTTAGCCTGTGTTCTTACCGCTAATCCTGAAGTTTTATTTCTTGATGAACCTACGAACGGCCTCGACCCGCGCACCCAGTTTTGGTTGGTAGAATTTCTTTCATCCCTCCAAAGTGCCGGAAAAACGATCATTACCGCAACGCACGACCTTTCCATTGTGGAAGAAATCGCCCAGCGGGTGATCGTTTTGCGTGAAAACCATACGGTTGCTGCAGACGGCTCAGCCTACGAAATTCTAAGTAACCGCGACCTCCTTTTAGATGTGAACCTCATTCATGTGCGTTCTCATTTTCATATCGGTGGAGCCAAAGAACACGGCTAAGACATCCTGAAAGGGGATTTTAATGGACATCTCATTTCAATCGATCGGAATCATCCACACACCCTATTTCGCCTTTAATACCCCCCATCAACCGATTCCTGACGCACCCGGGGATTTTTGGATCACGCTTAATCCCGAGTATGCGAGCGCTCTAAAATCCTTAGAGAATTCCAACTATATCTATGTCCTCTATCACCTAGATCAAGCAAGCCCCACGATCGAGCTGTTGACTCACTCTCCCTGGGCGCCTGAGCTTGAAATTGGACTCTTCGCTAGCCGCTCCCCCAATCGACCCAACCCCATAGGCTTAAGCATTGTCCAATTAAAAGCAATCCAAGGTAACGAACTCGTCATTTCCGGTATTGATGCCTATAACGGAACCCCTTTGCTAGACATCAAACCATATATGCATTTCTTGGACAGCAAAGAGGATGCCAATAATGGCTGGTTTGATTCCCTACCCGATAAAGACCATACGATGGCTCATGCCCTCGGACTTTCGCACGAACATGGACCTGAACATGCTCACGAACATGAACACCACCATCATGAACACGAACACCGCCATCCTGACCATGATGATAATCACGATCACAACCAATCCAGTCACAGTTGCCACGACCGCACGTCCTACGAGGACGGTCATGACAGCCACGATCGCGGTCCTGAGCACGCCCATATCCGTGATCATAAACACACTAAGTATCATCATGAACCTAATGATTGATCGAAGGGGCACGAGTTTATTCTCGCGCCCCTTTCTTTATCCTACTTCATTATTCAGGTTTGCCCCAGTAAACTGACTATTATAAAGGTCCGCATAGAAACCGTTCTGAGCAAGCAGCTCATTATGGTTGCCCATTTCAATGATACTTCCTTTGTTCATAACCAGAATCAATTCTGCATCTCTGATCGTTGAAAGTCTATGCGCAATTACGAAACTTGTTCTACCGTTCATAAGTTCCGTCATAGCTCTTTGAATATAAACCTCAGTTCTCGAGTCAACACTACTTGTTGCTTCATCTAAAATTAGGATGGCAGGGTCAGCAAGAATGGCCCGCGCAATCGTGATCAGCTGTTTTTGACCCTGTGAAATATTAGAGGCCTCTTCATTGAGAATTGTATTATAGCCCTCTGGAAGTGTTTTAATGAAGTGATGGGCATGAGCAGCTCTGGTTGCCTGCATAACTTCTTCTTCCGTTGCTCCTTCCCGACCATAGGCAATATTCTCCATGATGGTACCATTAAAAAGCCAGGTATCTTGAAGTACCATACCAAAGATATTGCGTAAAGCGCCTCGCTTTATATCTCTGATATCGACTCCATCGACAGTGATCTTACCAGCACCTATCTCGTAGAACCGCATCAAGAGATTAACGAGCGTGGTTTTACCCGCACCAGTTGGCCCAACTATAGCAATTGTATGACCTTGTTTGACATCGATATTCATATTCTTAATCAGAGGTTCATCATTTTTATAGCTGAAATCTACATTTTCAAATTTTACCTCTCCCTTAGGAAAAGCTATGACTTTAGCATCAGCATGATCCGGTAATTCTTCGGCTTCATCTAGCAATTCAAAGACACGTTCAGCAGATGCCACAGTCGATTGAATAATATTAGCTATATTGGCGGTCTGAACAATCGGCATAGTGAATTGTCTCGAATATTGAATAAATGCCAATATATCACCAATGGTTATAGTCCCTTGAATTGCAAAAACGCCACCAACAACACAGACGATAACATATCCTAGATTACTGACAAATCTCATTAAGGGCATAATTATCCCGGAAATAAATTGTGCTTTATAACCTGCTGTATAGAGTTTAGCATTAATAGAATTGAAGGTTTTGATGGATTCCTCTTCACGTCCAAAAGCCTTAACGATTTTGTGCCCAGTGTACATTTCTTCAACATGCCCGTTAAGTTCCCCCAGTGATCTCTGCTGGGTGGCAAAGTATTTTTGAGAGTGTTTGGCAATATTCATAGTTACTAAAACATAAAGTGGTAGGGTTAAAATAACAATAACTGTTAATAGCGGGCTTATGGAAAGCATCATAACCACTACCCCAAGTATTGTAACAATAGAAGTAATTAGTTGGGTAAGACTTTGCTGTAACGTAGTCGAGATATTATCAAAGTCATTGGTAACGCGACTCAGAATTTCGCCATGTGTTCTAGCATCAAAAAACTTAAGAGGCAAGCGTGAAAGCTTCTCATCAACCTCCTTACGCATATTATAAACTGTTTTTTGTGCAACTCCAGCCATAATATATTGTTGCAAATAACTAAATGCCGCACTGACAAGATATAAGCCTAAGAGGATTAAAACGATCTGACCGATATACGTGAAATCCATGCTTGGAATAGGCTGATGCATCTGCAGAGCCATCATTTTGGCTCCAAAGCCTTCTGCTATTTTGGTTATCGCCTTACCCATAATTTTAGGGCCAACAATACTGAAAATTGTGCTCAGAATTGCAAAGATGAACACTGTGATAAATTTAGTTCTCTGTGGCTTTAAATAACTAAGCAACCTGAAAAGTGTCCCCTTGAAATTCTTGGCTTTTTCAACTGGTTTACCAAGGGATCCCGCCGGGCCCCCTGCTCTGCCACCGAAAACTCCTGGTTGGGGTTTATCAACCTTACGTTCTTCGCTCACGCTAATTCCTCCTCTGAAAGCTGTGAAGCTACAATCTCTCGATAGACTTCACAAGTCTTTAATAGTTCTTTATGAGTTCCAATCCCAGATATCTGTCCCTCATCTAAAACTATAATCCTATCCGCATCCCTAACTGTAGAGACACTTTGCGCAATAATAAATACCGTAGCGTTTGCAATTTCCGGTTTAAGAGCTGCTCGTAGCTTCGCATCTGTTTTAAAATCTAGCGCGGAAAAACTATCGTCAAAAATGTATATCTCAGCTTTTCTAATTAATGCGCGAGCAATCGAAAGTCGTTGCTTCTGTCCTCCAGAAACATTGGTTCCGCCCTGCGCAATCTGATGATCAAAGCCTGCTTCTAGTCCCGAGACAAACTCAGTGGCTTGGGCAACCTGAGCCGCATGCTCGATCTCTTCCCTAGTAGCATTATCTTTGCCGTATCTTATATTTTCAGCAATGCTACCCGAAAAAAGCACGGTTTTTTGAGGAACAAAACCAATCTTAGCGCGCAGTGCTTTCTGACTCATTTCTCGAACATCAACGCCATCAACTAAAACACAGCCACTTTCAACATCGTAGAAACGGGTTATCAAATTAATCAACGTGGATTTACCCGAACCAGTACCTCCAATAATTGCCGTCAGTTCACCTGGTTTGGCGCTAAAGGTTATATTGTTAAGAGCTGTTTGGTCTGCACCAGGGTATCTAAAGGAAACGTCCTGAAATTCAACAAAACCTCGTTCACTATTGGCTGGTTTTGCTTTTTCGGGATCAATGATGTCGAGCTCTATTTCAAGAACTTCATTGATTCTTACTGCTGAAACCTGAGCACGAGGTACCATGATAAATAACATGACCAGCATGAGTAACGAGAACAATATTTGCGTAGCATATTGAATAAAGGCTAAAAGTGATCCGATCTGCATGGTTCCATCGTCTATTTTTAGAGCACCAAACCAAATAAGTGCTACAGTCGTTAAATTCATAATTAGCATCATAGCCGGCATTAAGACCGCCATGATTATATTGACCTTAATTGCATTGTCCATGAGGTCTGAGTTGGCATCGTCAAAGCGTACTCTTTCTTTTTCGATGCGGTTAAAAGCCCGTACGACCCTGATACCCGTAAGCTTCTCCCGTAAAACAAGATTTAATTTATCAATTTTCTCTTGCATTACCTTAAATAACGGCAATCCTCGTTTCAACGTAACACCAATGACAACGAACAGGATTGGAATGGCAACCACAAGTACCCAGGCTAAAGATTTATCCTGCTGCAAGGCCATTATAACCCCACCAATACAAGTCAAAGGCGCCGTAACCATCATGCTCAGAATCAAAACCGATACTTGCTGAATTTGAGTTACATCATTCGTTGTTCTGGTAATCAGTGTAGCCGTCCCTAATTTATCAAACTCATGTAAGGAAAAACTTTCAACCTTTGTAAAAATCTTTTCTCGCAATATTTTTCCAAAACCTACGGCCGTCTTCGAGGAGAGGTAGGTCGCAAAAATTGCACATCCCGTTCCTCCGGCAGCAATAAGTAACATGAAACTACCAATTTTAATTATATAATTAATATCTTTGTTGGCTAAACCTTTGTCAACAATATCTGCCATCAAGGTGGGCAAATATAGATCTGAGAGCACCTGGGCAAAAAGCAGTACGATAATGACTGCTATATATGCCTTATATTGTTTTAGAAATCTATACAATTTGATCATTAACTATCAATCTCCAATCTCTAGTGATCCAAACAAGTTCAAAATTATTCTTTACAACCACCTAGCAGCTTCTTCAGAGCATCTAAACCCTCAAATATTTTAGCAAGTTCCTCGGGAGTTCCTTTGCTCATCGCAGCTTCAATTTTTTGCTCTATCCGTTGATGAAAATTATGATGCATTTCTTTAAAATCGTTAGCTATATCGACATAAACCACTCTTTTATCTTGTTCACTTCTTTTTCTTTCCACCATCCCCTGCTTCTCTAGTCTGTCGACAATGCCGGATACCGTACTATTAGATAAACCAAGCTTACTACTTAATTCTGTGATCTTAAGCGTTTTCTCTTTACTTAGAACTCCAAGCACCATGCCTTGAGGGGCCGTAATCCCTGTAGCTTCAAACACTTTACTCATACTTTGCTTGTAAAGGTGCATTACTTCTTGAAAAAGTTTGGCGACTTTTGCGCTATCATTTATGTTTTCCATTTATTCACCGCCTTGTCATTATATTTCGTTTACGAATATTACGAGTGCGAATACTTCGCCTACGAAATATATTACTCTATAAGCCATTGTTTGTCAAAAAGAAATACATGTAGTAACTTTATTTACCATGTGTTATACGAATTAATTAATCACAAAATACTTGATGAAAGGAGGATTGATTACAATGGCTAAAATAAAAGATAGAGATACCCTTGCAATTGTCTCAGGATTTATTGGACTAACAGGACTTGTCGTTGTTGATGCAATCTCACGCAAAGCAGGCATATCTAAAAGGTCCTATAGAGAAGCCTCAGCAGGAGTTTTTGTTTCACAAAAGGAAGCGAAGAGTTTTAAAGGGCATGCTCTGGGGGTAATTATGAGTTCTGGCGTGTGCATTATTGGAGCAAGTAATATCATTGGACGTATGTCAAAAACTGGACGAGATAAACTCATATCTAAAGGAATTCTATCTGGAATTACCATTGGGGCAATCGCCACAGCTCTTCCGACACTTGCCCCTCAAAATAAAGTTAAACCTAAAGATGCGGCAAGTAATCTATCTTATGTTTTCAGTAATATCATTTACGGTCTACTCACTACCTTTGCAGCGGCTAAATTAGGGGACGATTCACTTTTTGATGTACCCCCTCAAAATGATTACGTAAAACCGACCGAGCAAACAAGCGAACAACAGAAATTAGCCCCTGCCGCACGCTAATTCTATAAAGCCTGTAACATGCAATTGGTATGTACTGGTCGTAATGGATTAATGAACTACTACCAAAAAATAAATAAAACATGGCCACCCATGAAGCAATAAAGGGCAAGAATCCGATGGCAACTAATAATTGCTATCGGATTCTTGCCCTTTCATTTCTTGCCTTGGGTTTGCCAGAATCACCGTCACATTTGCCATTTCCAAAAACCTCCCTATAAAGAAAACTTGGCCAGCGCCCGAAGACACTGTCTGCGCACGAATTAGCCTTCTTGCAGCCTCTGGCGAAGGCGGCACCTAGTTGCTCTTATGCTTAGAAAGTATATAACGCAAGTTTATACTTTCTGATAGTAATAGTAAAATAAATTACGGCCTCGTTTTAAGGTGTAATGCGCCTCAAAACAAAGGCCGTTTTTAAAATGAAACTCTAATTTATTGAGTATATTGTGGATTGTTTCGAGTGTGGTCATTATAGCCCGGTGCAACTTCCTTCGTTCCGGCAGGTTGTGGATCTTTACCATACTGGGCTGGTCCACCATACTTCTCATTGGGGTTTTCCTCATAGGAAGTACCGTTACCCTCATTCCATGGACCTCGACTATCTCCCGCTCCTGTCGACATATTCATGTATTTTTTAGAGAAATCGGAATCCCGAAAGTCTTTGTTGACGCCGCTTCCTACTAAGGTATTAATCGCTTGCATAAATGAGAAATTATGAGCTTCTTCGCGGCTTAAGAGAAAACGGACCATGTCTTTGACTCCGGCATCATCCGTTTGTTGGAGAAGTCGCTCATACATAAGTTTGGCACGTAGTTCTCCCCCTGCATTTGTCGAAAGATCCGTAAATAAATCTCCCGTCGAATCGACATAACCTGCTGTCCATGGTACTCCTGCAGAGTTAATCAGTAGTGGGCCACCACCAAGTAAGGCCATATGATTAGCTGGAAAATCTCTGGGAATGTTATCAACAGGACCAATTAGCATACCTAGAGCCTCGCCAACCATTTCCAAATGACTCATCTCTTCGGCCGCGATATCTTGAAGCATGTCCCGTATTTTCGGATCATTACACCCTACGCTCTGCGAGAAATATTGCATGGCAGCAGTAAGTTCACCGTCACACCCCCCGAATTGTTCCAGTAACAAGATGGCAAATCGGGGATCTGGTTTATCAACATGTACTGTATACTCCATATCTTTAACATGTTTAAACATTATAAGAAAACCTCCCTTTATCAAAATTAGTTTGAATTAAATTTCAATGTTATTATCCGATTAACTCTAAAATTTTATCCAAGTAATTGTTAACATCCTGTTTCACTCCACTTCCTGAAAAATTGGAATAATCATAGGACGCCGCTTGGTTTTATCATAAAGATGTTTGCTCACAGCATCTCGAAGGCGATTTTGCAAAATGGGAGTTTCATTGATACCGTTCTGGAGACTGCGGGCTATGGTTTGTCTGGCGATCTCTTTTACTTCCTCGAGCATTAGGTTGGCCTCTCGAACATAGACAAAGCCACGGGTGATAACATCAGGACCAGCTAATATAGCTCTAGTTAAGCTATTGATCGCTAAAATGATGATGAGGATTCCATCTTGGGAGAGGAGTGTTCGGTCCTTCATAACGCTACTTCCAATATCCCCGACGCCTAAGCCATCAATAAAAATTCGTCCGGCCACCACGTTATTAACAAACTTGGCCCCCTGACGTGTGAACTCTATAACATTGCCAATCTCGGCCACAAAGACATTCTCCCGAGGGATCCCTAATTGCACTGCTAGTTCAGCATGTTTCATGAGCATACGGTACTCTCCGTGGACTGGAATAAAGTATTTAGGCTTTACCATAGTCAGCATTAGTTTAAGTTCTTCTTGGCTGGCGTGGCCAGAAACGTGCATCCCTGAGATGGATTCATAAATGACTTTGGCCCCTAACTTGAAAAGCAAATCAATATTCCGAGAAACTGCTTTTTCATTGCCTGGGATAGGAGAAGCAGAAAGAATAACTGTATCTCCTGGATAGATTGAAAGTTGACGATGATTATGCATCGCCATGCGAGTAAGCGCAGCCATCGGCTCGCCTTGGCTACCAGTCGTTAGGATACATACCTCATTGCCCGGTAAACGCATGGCCTCTTCGACCTCAATGAGCGTGTCTTCCGGGATATCAAGATATCCGAGCTCAGCGGCTATATTCACAACATTGATCATGCTTCGGCCGACCGTAGCGACCTTGCGCTGATATTTGAAGGCAGAGGAGATCGCTTGTTGAAGCCGATTGACATTGGACGCAAAACTAGCGAAAATAACCCGCCCTTCAGCATCTTCAAAGGCCTTGTCAATATTTTCTCCAACAAGTCGCTCGGACTTGGTAAAACCTGGGCGTTCTACATTCGTACTGTCAGACATGAGGCAAAGAACTCCGTTGACACCAAGTTCTGAAAACTTATGTAAATCCAGAACTCCCCCGCTGACTGGGGTATGATCGAGTTTGAAATCCCCAGTGTGAACGATAGTTCCTAGAGGGGTATGCAGGGCTAAACCGACAGAGCCGGGTATACTATGGCTTCCATTGATGAAATCTATGGTGAACGAACCCAGTTTTATGGTATCCCCAGGTTGGATTACTTGAGTGGTTACTTGTCCCAATTTGGCTTCAGTTAGTTTATATTGAATTAGACCGATTGCCAGGCGGGTTCCATAAATAGGAACATTCAAATGTCTCAACAAGTAGGGTAGTCCCCCGATATGATCTTCATGACCATGAGTGATCAGAATTCCTAGGATCAGGTCTTTGTTTTCAACGAGGTAAGTATAATCTGGAATAACGAGGTCGACCCCCAACATATCATCATCAGGAAACGCTAGACCAGCATCAATTAACACAATTTGATCATTATAGCGGATGGCAGTTGTATTCTTGCCAATTTCGCCCAGTCCACCGAGGGGGATAATTTGCAGTTTGCTTTCTTTGGTCAAGTGAATATTACCTCCTGTTTTAATATTGACGATTTAGTTGATCCATTCCGACCCCGAAAATAGCAGCGCTACATTTCGGACAACGTCCTTGCTCCAGTCGATTAACCACCACAGGCTCACGCCGAATCACAGCTTCTCCACACTGAGGACAAAATGTCGTATCTCCTCCGCTGATATTTCCCAAGTACACATAAGGCAGCCACTCTTTGCCAATATTCCACAATCGTTCTAAGGTTTGTCGATCCGTCGGAGGTACCGCCAAACGATAGGCTGGATGATAACGACTCAAATGCCAAGCCAGAGGAACCTCAAGTTGGTGTAGCCAGCGAGCCAACTCGGTAAGCTTTTGCGTGTCATCATTGGCCCCTGGAATAACGAGTGTTGTGATCTCCAAATGAACGCGTCCTGCTAATCGTTCAACATTGTCTAAAACCCAAGCCAGTTTTCCTCCGCAATAGGTCTGATAAAACTCCTCAGTAAACCCCTTGATATCAATATTCACTGCATCCAACCACGGAATCAGTTCCTCAAGAAAACGTGCGGCAATCGTGCCATTACTGACTAGAACCACCTTCCCCCCTTGGGCACGAACCAGAGGAGCCGTATCCCGAATCATCTCAAACCACATACTCGGTTCTGAATAAGTAAAACACAACCCCAAGGAATTTTGGGCCTGCCCGGCAAGCTCGGCAGGAGTCACTTTTTTCCCGGCTTGATGGTGCTGGGATATTTCATGATTTTGACAAAACGAACAGCTTAAATTGCAGCCAAATCCCCCCACGGAAAAAATCGAAGAACCAGGATAAAAGTGGTAGAGGGGTTTCTTTTCAATCGGGTCCAGATTCCAGGCTGCCACTTCACCGTAAGTCAGAGATACGACCTCTCCCTCGCGATTTTCGCGAGCATGACAGCGCCCTATCTGTCCGGGCTTTAATTGACAATGCTGGGGGCATAACAGACAACTCGCACTATGGGAGGAGTTACCGACATCAACCGTAGCACTTAACGTGTTGAAATTCTTTACATTATCTATATTACTCATAATGCCGCTTGACCTCAAAGCGCCACAGCTCCACTGTTTCTTCGGTCGAAATTCCCGCCTTTTGTTTGGCAATACTAATTTGGTCTGAAACCGTATCGACTCCTTCCAAATGGGGAAGCAAAAGCCCGGTTTTCCGCCCTTGGCGAACAACCACGCCATACCGCCAGGGATCCAAATCGTCCGGTCCTCCGATTTTCTCAAGTTCACCCAGCACATCAACGGTAAAACTCAGGCTATCCAATTCGTCAGCTTGAACCGGACGAAAGCGTGGGTCTTGTGTTCCTGCAGCCTGCGCATTATGTTGAATTTCCGAAGCCAAATTCTCCTGCCAAGGCTCAGTCGTGCCGATACATCCGCGCAGTTGCCCGTTCTGCTTTAACGTCACAAAACATCCTCTCCGTTCGGCAAACTCCGGGGAATCGGGAAAACGAAGTAGACTAGGATCGTCATTATTCAAATACGCGTTTAAGCAACCCCTCGCCCAACGAGGCAAGGGAGAGGATTGATACAGTTCAGCCACCATATACCCCACGCCAAACGGCCCTTCATAGGACAACACTTCTGGGGCTCCTTCTTTAGCAGCCAGTGCCAAACGCAGACTCCTGTACCCACACTCACCAGCCTTCTCGACGAGGTCGACCGGTAAACTGATGAGCCTTTTCGTGTCCCGCTGCAGAGCGTTTAATATGGCTTGATCAAACTCCGGCCCAGCAGAATCAAACCCGTACGGCCCATCTTCCTTCAATCGATGGGAGAGATCTCCACTAGCCACAAGTGCATAGCGTCCAGGCAGCTCATCTAGGATTTGGCCCATACGCCGGCCATAGTCTTCCGCGCGCTCTAAGGGCATCCCGAAAAGCACAACTTTCCCTCTCCAACCAGCCTTTTCTAAAAAATAGAGTGGTACTAGGGCACCGTGATCCAGAGGTTTCTGTATGGAAATCACTCCCGGTAGATTCTTCTGAAATTTCGCAATCGCCGCTACGTCACATGCCAAAGAAAAACTTAGATGCGCAGCTCCAAATTGAGCGAAATTCCCTTGGACTACCTCCTCTGTCAAAAGTGTAATTCCGTCTTTGGTTAGCGGTGCATGAGGAGAAACCAGGACCACGGTCTCAACCTCCGCTCGAACTAGACGACTCGAAATTTCTCGGTAGGCATCTAAACTAGCCTGACACTTACGTTCTTCTCCCTGTCCGATCTCCGGGACAAGGATCGGTGGATGCGGAACAAATACTGTATAGACCAAGCCCATAAGTAAACACTCCCTTTTGGCAAGGCATATGAAAGAAAATAACAAGTCAAAGATGCCTTGGTTATCTTAATATTTTACCCTGTTCCCCAGTTAACATTCGAAAAATCACTCTTCCACCCTTTGTTCTTGCCCACATCGCAAATATCCTGCCTTTACGTGTGCGCTCGATCATTTATTTTATCCTAAAATCCCGCATTTTCTTATACCTACAAGGAAAAACACTGTAAATACGCCTTGGGGAATTCTGAACGGGGAACCACAGATTAACACAGATTTCACAGATTAAGAAGGATTAAGTATAGAAAAATGGCGAATATGTGAGTCAATGAAGAAACGATAATTATCAATTATCTCAAAGCTACAGGATTAAATCGGGCTTTTATCAACTTTGGCGAATATCAATTGCGTTACAAGCGATTTATATTTTAGAGCTAAAAATATATTTATTCTGTGTTAATCTGTGTAATCTGTGGTTGATTAACAAAATCAGGGTTTATTAATGTAGGTATAATTAATGAAGCCAGTGATAAAGTTCATTTATCACTGGCTTCAAAAAAACGCTACCCAAGATCCAGAATATTAAGCTTCAATGGGTTTAAGTTTGCAAAGAAAATGACGAAGCACTTTTGGTTCATAGGTAAACTCCAAGCCTTTGATTTGGTCACGCCGTTCCCAAATTGCTTCCAGGGCATCAACAACCACATCCATATGATTGTCCGTATAGACACGCCGCGGAATTGTCAAACGCATGAAATCTACACCGGCCTTCTTTTGAATTCCGGTCTCGGGATCACGGCCAAGTAACAGGGAACCAACTTCAACCGGACGAATACCCGCCTCAAGATATAGTTCGTTACTAAGGGCTTGGGCCGGAAATTGCTCGGCAGGAATATGGGGAAGAAACTTTCCAGCATCCACAAAAACGGCGTGACCGCCGACAGGCCATTGGATCGGGATGCCCCGCTTACGAAGCTCTTCGCCTAGGTATTCTACTTGCCCGATTCGGCTTTCCAAATAATCAAAATCCATTCCTTCATACAGGCCAACTGCTAAACACTCCATATCCCGTCCAGAGAGCCCACCGTAGGTTACAAAACCTTCCATAGGTACGCAACTCGTGCTCGCTTTCTGATACATTTCTTCTTCCTTTCGGATGCCGATCAGTCCACCCATGTTGACAATAGCGTCTTTCTTCGCGCTCATTGTGAAGTAGTCACCCATATCATACATTTCTTTAACAATCTCTAGAATGCTCTTATTTTCATAGCCAGGCTCGCGTTTCTTTATGAAATATGCATTCTCAGCAAAACGTGCGGAGTCAATGTTAATTTTCAAAGCATATTTATCCGCAATCTTCCGAACCTCACGAAAGTTTTCCATAGCAAGTGGTTGTCCACCTGACGAATTACAGGTCACAGTTGCGATGATAAAGGCAATATTTTCCGCCCCTTTTTCGAGGATAAAATTCTCCAGTTTTTCTAAATCAAAGTTACCCTTAAAAGGATGCTCTTTTTGGGTATCAAAGGCCTCTTCGATGACGAGATTCACGGGGATCATACCATTCATCTCGATATGAGCCATGGTCGTATCAAAATGCATATTTCCAAGGACAAATTGACCATTATGATGCTTTAAATGAGGAAAGAGGACTTGCTCTGCCCCACGGCCTTGGTGCGTCGGCAGAACATAATCATAGCCGAAGATGTCCTGCACCGCATCTTTCACTTTGTAGAAGGATTTACTGCCAGCATAGGACTCATCTCCGAGCATCAAGGCGGACCACTGTCTATCACTCATTGCGCCTGTACCGCTGTCCGTGAGGAGATCGATGTAAACGTCTTCTGATTTTAAAAGAAAGGGGTTATATCCCGCTTCTTGAAGTTTTATCAAACGCTCTTCAGGCGAAATCATGCGTATGGATTCAACCATTTTAATGCGGTAAGGTTCTGCTTTTCTAACCACTGTCAACATCCTCTCAGATTTCCATATTATTTTGATTATAATTAATAGTTGCAATTTCCATGCCGTACTCTTGATACCCACCGATAGGGCATGAATACTGTATGTTTTTTTAATTTGCTTGTAAACGATAAGAAAAAGTGACAAGTATTCTTATCAGTGATAAAAATACTTGTCACTTTCTGAACTTAAACCTTAATCATTTCCAATTCCATAACTCTTCATTTTATTTAAAATTGTTGTATTAGAAACTCCAAGAATCCTTCCGGCTTTTCTAGAAGACGAATGTGTTGCCAATACTTGGGTGAGAACTTGTCTTTCAACGTCACTCACAATCTTCTTTAAGGTAGGCCATTCTTTATCTACAGGAATCTGTATTTGAAGGTTCCCCGCCTCACATTCTCCAGTATAATGAGTGGAGACTAACTCTGTCCACTCATGGAAATGTTGAGGTTTGAGCTCAGCAGAATCCTGGACATTGATAATGCATTCAAGGATGTTTTCTAGTTGCCGTACATTTCCGGGCCAGGGTTGGCTCATCAACAAGTCAATGCTCTCTTTCGTTAAATGTATTTCTGATTTTCCTAGCTTCTCAGATATCTTTCGAATTAGATGCTGAGCGATCAGTGGAATATCCTCAGAACGTTCCCGCAGTGGAGGAATCCTCAAGGGAATAACATTTAATCGATAGTAAAGGTCTTCACGGAATTCGCCCTTTTGGATCATTTCTTCTAGATTACGATGTGTCGCAGCCACAATTCGAACGTCCACCGAAAGTTCCTTGACTCCTCCAACTCGGCGAATCATACCTTCTTGCAAAACCCGAAGTAACCGAATCTGAACCTGCGTCGGAATTTCTCCGATTTCATCCAAGAAGATGGTTCCCTGTTCTGCTTGCTCAAAAAGCCCTTTCTTCCCCCCTTTTGCGGCCCCAGTAAACGAACCTTCTTCATAGCCGAAGAGTTCGCTTTCCAGTAAGCTATCCGGTAAGGCCGCGCAATTGATCGGAATAAAGGGGGCTTGAGCTCGCAAGCTTTCCATATGAATCGCTCGTGCAAACAGCTCTTTTCCTGTTCCACTTTCCCCTCGCAATAAAACCGTAGAGGTTCCTTTAGCCACCATTTTAGCGGTTTCCACAACACGACGCATCTTGACACTCTGATAAATAATCTCCTCAAACGCTAATAATTGCTTCTTACAATCAATTTTTGAAATAATTTCTTTTAACTTATGTTCTCTCTCCTCGTACGGCATCTGATCCCGCAAATTTACTGAGAGCACCCCTTTAACTTCTTCTAAATCCTTTATTAATCGTTGAACCTGATCAATGAAAACACAACGGAATTTGATGAACATGCCCTGATCCGGAATGACTTCCATCCCAATCTTATCAACGCTATTCTTTTCGCAACCCTCAAAGATCTCCATTCCCAAACCTAAGCGGTCTACAAAATCGATCTGAATCACACGTTCCAGAAATCCCATGGGCAACCTCCCTTAATGGCCATCCATCCAAATTATAAAAAGTCATACTATATTTCCTTGATTCCCGTTAAAAATTATACCTACATTAATAAACCCTGATTTTGTTAATCAACCACAGATTACACAGATTAACACAGAATAAATACATTTTGGCTCTAAACTACAAATCNNAAGGTTGATTAAAAGGCCTCGTTTTAACCCTGTGACTTTCAGATAATTTATAATTTGTGCCTCTTCATTGACTCCCATCTTCTAATCGTTCTTAATCTGTGTAATCTGTGGTTCCCCGTTCAGAATTCCCCAAGGCTCTGAATAGTCACTTATTTTTTCCCGTATTTACAGTGTTTTTCCTTGTAGGTATAAAAAAATGCGGGATTTTAGGATATTTAATTCTGCCAGCAAAATTATATCACAATTCGCACTCCTCACGTTAAACCCAGTTAAAAGCTAAAATCCCAATTTCTTGCTTGGTTCATTCACCTAAAACGGTTATACTTACACTAATTACGTCATGGCAATAGATTGCGTGACGAACTTCGAGGAGGTAAATAGCCATGATTAAACACACCGTCAGTACTCCAAATGCACCAGCGGCCATTGGCCCTTATTCTCAAGGGGTTAAGGTCGGAAATCTAATTTTCACATCTGGACAGCTTCCACTGAACCCACAAAGTGGAGAATTGGTCGCCGATATTGAAGGAGCAACCAGACAATCCTTAGATAATGTTAAAGCGGTTTTAGAAGCCGCAGGCGCGTCCATGGACAAAATCATTAAAATCGTGGTTTTCCTGAGAGACATGAATGACTTCGCCGCCATGAATGCCGTTTACGCCACCTATTTTCCGAATGATCCTCCTGCCCGTTCTGCTGTACAAGTTGCACGTTTACCTAAGGACGCAATTCTGGAAATCGAAGCGATTGCTTACTTGTAGAAAGGACGAATAAGATGACTCTAACCGAACGCTTGGAAACCTTACCCGTATCCAGATTTCATTATTTCCTACTGATCACCGCTGGTTTAGGTTGGATGTTTGACTCCATGGACACCGGTATTATTTCCTTTGTTCTCCCCGTATTGATGAAGGCCTGGAAGCTCAGTCCGGAGCAAGTCGGTACAATTGGAAGTATTGGGCTTGTCGGTATGGCAATCGGAGCGATTCTCTCGGGGACAATGGCTGACCTTTTCGGCCGTAAAAGGGTTTTTGCCTCAACCCTTGTGATCTACAGTTTCGCAACCGGATTATGTGGGCTGTCCTGGAACTACGAGTCACTCTTGGTCTTTCGTTTTTTGGTTGGATTCGGCCTAGGCGGTCAACTTCCTGTTGCCGTAACACTGATGAGCGAGTTTTCTCCAGCTAAGCATCGGGGTAAATTCCTCGTTCTACTGGAGAGTTTCTGGGCCCTAGGGTGGCTCTTGGCTGCTCTGATCTCTTATCTAATCATTCCTCGCTTCGGGTGGCAGGCCGCGTTCTATATCGGTGCCCTTCCTGCCCTTTATATTTTTTATCTTTGGCGCTCTATTCCAGAATCCCCTCGCTATTTAGCGTCCAAGGGTGAATTCGCTCAAGCAGAGGGTATTGTGAAAATCATCGAAGCACAATCCGGGGTAAAGCGCACCACAGCGGAACTGACTTCAATACCTATGTCCCATAGTCTACCTAGAATGGCGCTTAAAGAGCTCTTTTCTAGTAAATTTATTAAACGTACCATCTTCCTCTGGATTCTCTGGTTCGGTGTAGTCTACTCTTATTACGGAATTTTCACCTGGCTCCCTTCTCTACTCGCCTTGAAAGGCTTTTCCTTAACTAAAAGTTTCCAATACGTCATGACTATGACCCTGGCTCAAATTCCTGGGTATTTCAGTGCTGCGTATTTTGTGGACAAGGTCGGTCGCAAGCCGACATTGGCTATTTATCTTATTGGCACGGCAATTACGGCTTATTTTTTTGGTCAAAGCACGGATGTCCAAACCGTTCTGCTGATGGGATCCTTGATGTCCTTCTTTAATCTTGGCGCGTGGGGAATTGTCTATACATACACTCCGGAGCTTTATCCGACCCATGCTCGAGCAACCGGGTCCGGCTGGGCTGCTGGATTTGGAAGAATTGGCGGAATTATTGCACCCGCTATCGTCGGCTTAATGCTAGGATCTTACCATTCATCCTCTCAATCCGTTTTCCTCATGTTCGCAGGGGTATTGCTTCTAGCCGCCTTAAATGTCATCGTCCTTGGCGAAGAAACAAAAGGCCAACCGATGGATGAAGTCGTTCGATAAGAAGCGCCACTGAGCAACTCATCAACGCGAATAATAAAAAGGACCGAGGCCTCGGTCCTTTTTATTATTCGCGTCCTTCTAGCAATTACGGCGCCTTGCCATCCTTGGCGGCGCTCTAATCTGAAACATCGTGTTTCACTCTTGGCTACAGAAACACTCATTTTAAGAGTTATCCTTGTTTTCTCAAAAAGCCACTAGGATTTTGTAGTTGGATTCTCTGCTCAAGATCAGACGAAGAATTTATCCCCTTTTTTTGCAAGAAACGGCTAAGACCAGCTGGAACAGATTGAATCTGACCTTGAGTAGGAAAATTCCCCTGATTTCTAAGAAAATTCAGAGCCATTGAAAACACCTCCTTAGTCCCAATATATTCCACAGCCAATCTTAATGTCCCCCGATGATGATATTTTTCAGTAAGTGAAGTAGTCATACGTCACACTTTCTAATTTATGTTAGATTTATTTATTATAATTTCCACATTATGGAACATCGTGCTGATTGATGCATAACGTGTATCATAAGGATCATTAACCAAATAATTCTCACATTTAAAATATAAAGGGGGGCTTACCCATGACAACGTTGATGGGACAACGAGGTTATTTCCCGAATCAACAGCACAAGTTCTCCCCTATTCAGAGACAGGGAACTAACCCTGCTCAGGGGCCAGGACCATTGCCTGTTCAACAGCGCCTTCATACACCGGTTACTCAACCGATCGTTCAACCGATAACTAAACCAATAACCCAACCAATAGCCCAACCCACACCCACGTCTCCCATGCAGAAGCAAATTCCGCTCTCGACGAAACCTCCAACCTCTGCCGCTCCGGCGTCTTCTAACATCTGGCAACAGCAGGCAGGAATCCTCCTGAAACAATATGGTCCTTCGCTCATAAAACAATTCGGGCCTCCTTTGGCACGCAACGTAGGCCTTCCCATAGCTCAACGCGTCGGCCCTCCCTTGGCGCGCAAAGTTGGAATCCCCCTCATCCAGCGTGTTGGCACTCCTCTTCTGAACAAAGTATTTCTACCCCTTGCAAAACGAGCAGGATTTGCGCTCATTCGACGCCTGGGGATTCCATTTTAACCCAAGTTCACAAAATTCAACAACTACCTTTACCGACTCGAATATAGGACAAAGATGTGGATGGTTTTATCACAAACCCATCCACATCCTTCTGATATTCAATAACGTCATTGAATCATTCTTTATTTAGTAAGTATTATAATTATTTTTATGAAAACACTTTTACCGACAGGAACTTGGCAGGGTTATGTAGAATACATACTTAAACGTGTTAACGTTAATACTTTAAAAAAGGTAGGTGGAATACATTGCAAAACGAAAAGATGATTCAAGCTATTAATGATCAAGTGAATAAGGAATTTTTCTCAGCCTATTTTTATCTTGCCATGCAGGCTTATTTCTCATCTCTAAATCTTGATGGATTTGCCAACTACTTCCGCGTTCAGATTCAGGAAGAACGTGATCACGCCTTAGGTTTTTTCAATTATTTGACCAAAATAGGTGGCAAGATAACTTTAACCGAGATCAAAGAACCCCAGAACGAGTTTTCCAGCCCTCGAGAAGTATTTGAACTTGCTTTAAAACACGAACAATTTATTACAAAGTCAATCTATGAGCTTATGAATATCTCACACGAAATTAAAGATCACACGACTGAGATTTTTCTACAATGGTATATCACTGAACAGGTAGAAGAAGAGGAAAACATGGGTCGTGTGCTGAATAAGCTTAAGCTTATCAATGGAGACGGGGCAGGCCTCTTCATGATCGATAGTGAGCTCGCCCAACGAGTGTATACCCCTGCTGTAATCCCCGGGGTAGTAATCTGATCTAAGGCACATTCAAGAAAATAACCAGTCAGTATGTCATGGATATTTTCTTTCATATGCCTATATTTACCAGCTTTGGATAAATGATTAATAAAAGAGTTCTGTTGACGTTATGCTCAGCAGAACTCTTTTTCTGCGATTGTTCTGAGGTAAGCTAATTGCTTTTTCCATGCTTGTGAACCTGAATGTCCGAGGAAAAAACTAAGCCTTTCGGTACCATTGCACAAATCTCTGGAATAAGGGGATCGATTTTCTCTGCTACATCTACGATTTCCAAAACCATTGGTAAATCGGAAGATAACTCTAAGAACCGAGCCGTATGGAGAACTTTATCTCCACCGTAACCTTCGATACCTCGGATTACGGTTACACCGCCAATTCCTTTTTCCTTAAGCCAATGTACTAAATACTGATAGAGAGGCTTACCTTTGTACCGTTCGCTTTCACCTAAATAGACTTTAAGTAACTTTGCTTTACCTAACATCCAAACCCTCCTTTCCGCAGGCTTAAGGCACCTTCAAGTAAATAACCAGTCAGTCTGCCAGTCTATTTTCTTTCATATGCCTAAAATAAAATTAGCTTAAACCGTTAAATTGACATTTACGACTGAACTAATGTCTTGGAAAATAGAATTACAGTATACGGGCCAGTCTTACACCCAGTGCAACTCCAGTAAAACCAATGATTACACTGAGTAAAGTATAAAGTCCTGCGGTTAGTAAACTGCCTCCTTCTATTAACATTATAACTTCATAACTAAACGTTGAGAAAGTGGTATAGGCCCCTAAAAAGCCTACCCCGATACCTAATCGCCATAATGGGCTGACTGTCAATTTTTCTATAAATAATATATTTAGGAATCCTAATAAGAAAGCCCCGGATATATTGATTATAAAAGTACCTAAAGGAAATCCTTGGTTCCATTTACTAGATATCCAAAAACCGAGACCGTAGCGAGACAGTGCCCCCAAGGCGCCACCTAAAGCAATAACCAAGATACTTTGCATTTTCTACTCCTTTCATATGCCTTAAAACAAATAAAACCCCCAATACCTTGGCATCAAATACCCATGTAGAAGATAACCAAAATTGTATCCTCATTCTATCATAAAGTACTCCCGTGCTGCCACTTTAAGCTCACGACCTCGCGATAGCGAAGTTGCTCCCTAAAACGCATTTGCAAATATTCATGTAATTATTATAATGTATTTAAGGCAAAGAGTAGAAAGTATGAGTTAACATGATCTGTAGCTTGGATTGAAGGAGATACCAATGTCAAAATCTAACGAATTATCATTTGGATCCCCAAATCATCAGCCTGAACTTGATCCTAAACACACTCACGAGGCAACGCATGTGTACAATCAACCTGGTGCAGATTGCCAGGACGCTCATTCCGGACACAACCACGGCGCGCTTGGGGCCCATGTCCATGTTGCAGGAGCTAAGTTAAAGTGGGCTTTTTTTGCTACCTTCTTCATCTTAGCTGTGGAAGTGGTTGGAGGAGGCGTCGCGAATAGCTTAGCCCTCCTCAGTGATGCCGGACACGTGCTGACAGATGTTGCTGCCTTAGGTCTTGCTTGGTTTGCTGCCGTTCAGGCGCAAAAGTCTCCCACTCTTAGTAAAACGTTTGGCTATCATCGCACTGGGATTTTAGCCGCTTTAGCCAATTCCCTCACCTTAATTATTATTGCTTTCGTGATTCTTTATGAGGCAATCCGTCGTTTTCAAAATCCCCAATCCGTGGAAAGCACAATTATGTGTTTGAGTGCAGGCGTTGGTTTAATTGTCAATCTAGCAATCGCTTTCAGCTTGCGAGGAGGGGAAGATAACCTCAACGTCCGTTCGGCCCTTCTTCACGTCTTAGGAGATGCTGCAGCCTCAGCGGGCGTTATCAGCGGCGCCGTGATCATGCAATTCACTTCCTGGTATGTTATTGACCCGATCATCTCCGTTTTAATTGCTCTTATGATCGCTTGGAATGCTTGGAAGATCGTGAAAGTAACGATTCATATTTTAATGGAAGGGGCCCCAACCAGTTTTGAATATGATCGGTTACTAGCTTATGTTCGAATATTGCCGGGGGCTAAAGACATTCATGATCTCCATGTCTGGAGTATGACACCGGAAAGGGTTGCCCTCAGTTGCCACCTTGTCGTTGATCCGGAGGGTTCACTTGAGCGGAGCACAGAAATCATTAAACAGTTAAAGCAATATCTCCTTGAAGAATTCGGGATCTCTCACACGACGATCGAAGTTGAAATAGCTCAGTGCGGGTGCACTGCGCTTCTCTGCAACGAAACTCTCTGGAAAAAGCACTAGTATCCACTGCGATTATAGTTCAACAGGGGCATCTGTACTTCCAGTACAGATGCCCCTGTTGCGCCCTTATATATCCTAGGCATCTTTGACTTGTTATTTCCTTTCATATACCTTAGTAATTGTCAGTTTTGCTTCTTCATTTCGGAATAATCTATACTTATTACAACAGCAATGCATTGCTATTTGTAAATATTTATCAATTATAATAGTAATACCATCAAAAGAAAGTCCTTGACTATTCAGAATAATGAACACTATAATATACTTACGAAATTAAATTTATTAAGTTCTGTCAGAGAAAAATCTATAGAAAAAGAAGGAGGATTATCTATGAAAAAAATCTTTTCAGCTGCGATCGTCGGAGCAATGCTGTTCTTAACAGGATGCGGCGCTAGCACAAGTCCAGCCCCTAGTTCAAGTTCATCTGGCTCCGCGGAGAAACAACCTACCATCGGTGTTGCTATCTACAAATTTGATGACACATTTATGACCGGCGTCCGTAACGCCATCTCCACTGCTGCTCAAGGCAAAGCAACCGTCGACATTGTTGACAGCCAAAACTCACAGCCCACCCAAAACGATAAGGTTGACCTCTTCCTAAATAAAAAGGTCAATGCCTTGGCCATCAACCCCGTGGACCTCACTGCTGCCGGAGTGATCATTGACAAAGCCAAAGCGGCTAATACACCCGTTGTCTTTTTTAACCGCCAGCCATTAGCCAGTGATATGAAGAAATGGGACAAAGTCTATTATGTAGGAGCTAAAGCCGAAGAATCCGGCATTATGCAAGGGCAAATCTTAGTAGATTATTGGAAAGCTCATCCTGAAATGGACACGAACAAGGATGGAATTATGGATGTGGTTATTCTGCAGGGGGAACCTGGACATCCTGATGCTATAGCGCGTACAAAGTATTCCGTTCAGGCCATTCAAGATGCGGGAATTAAAGTTAACATTCTTGCTCAAGATACCGCAATGTGGGATCGTTCCAAGGCTCAAGACAAAATGGCTGCTTTCTTAGGAGCACAAGGGAATAAGATTGAAGCTGTACTCGCTAACAATGATGATATGGCCTTAGGTGCTATCGAGGCTCTGAAAGCCAAAGGATACTTTGCCAATGGTAAATACATGCCTGTTGTTGGAGTGGATGCAACGGCTCCTGGTCTCCAAGCTCTGAAAGATGGCACGCTCTTAGGAACCGTGTTAAATGACGCCAAAAATCAAGGAACTGCCACTTTAAATCTAGCAGTTGCCTTATCCAAGGGCCTCACTCCGAACAAAGATAATTCTGGATACGATATCGCTGACGGTCAATATGTTTGGGTTCCATATAAGAAAATCACTAAGGCTAATATGTCAGACGCCCAATAACCGTCTCCTTTCGAATACCTATTGACTCTAAGTACTATAGTGAATGAAGCAAGGGGCAATGTTTTCGTTACGTTTCCCCTTGCTTTTGAATTTGGTACTTTTAATCCTATATACAATAATTGCGGAAGCACTGATCACAGGAGGCGTCAAAATGCCTGAAAATGAATTCTTACTGGAAATGACCAATATTTCTAAGGATTTTCCTGGCGTAAAGGCACTTGACAAGGTCACCTTGCAGGTTCGTCCTGGTACAGTGCACTCCCTTATGGGGGAAAACGGTGCCGGAAAATCAACTCTTATGAAATGTCTTTTTGGAATCTATAAACCTAACGCTGGTGAGATCCTCTTAAACGGTCATAAAATAGAAATCAACAATTCCAAAGATGCGCTTGATCGGGGCATTTCCATGATTCACCAGGAACTGCATTCTGTGCCGCGTCGTAATGTTATGGAAAACCTCTGGCTTGGTCGTTTTCCTCTCAAAAATTTTGGGCCCATCAAATTGATTGATGACAAACGTATGTATCAAGATTCAATGGCTTTATTTAAAGACCTTGGTATGGATCTCGATCCCCGTGTTCTGGTCGGATCCTTATCAGTTTCCAAAATACAGTCGATTGAGATAGCCAAAGCAGTGTCTTACCAAGCAAAAGTGATCGTGATGGATGAACCCACCTCTTCCTTAACGGGCAATGAAGTGGAGCAACTCTTTAAAATTATTCGTTCTTTAAAAAGCCGAGGAGTTTCGATTATTTACATCTCTCATAAAATTGAGGAAATCCTAGAAATCTCTGATGAAGTAACTATCATGCGCGATGGTAAACGCATCGGCTCGTGGCTAGCTACTGACCTTACCACCGACTTAATCATTTCTAAGATGGTAGGGCGTGACCTCACCCAACGGTTTCCTGAGCGCCATAACACCCCTGGAGAAACCGTCCTCAGAGTGGAGGGATTAACTTCCCCCTTTTCCAAAGCCTTTAAAGAAGTCTCTTTCGATCTACGTCGAGGAGAGATTTTAGGTATTGGAGGACTTGTGGGCGCCCAACGCACGGAACTTATTGAAGCCCTCTTTGGCATGAGAACTGTGTCCTCCGGCAAGATCTTCATTAATGGCAAACAAGTGAAAATTAAATCCCCCATGGATGCTAAAAAACACAAAATCGCCTTGCTCACAGAAGAACGAAGGGCCACAGGAATTTTCCCGGTTCTCCCGATAATAGAAAACACGGTCATGGCTAATATGAACCGTTATATTAGTCCTTATTTTCTTCTCAACCAGAAAACAATGCGACAGGACGTTGAGCAACGCATTGAACAGATGCGTATTAAAACCCCTTCCTCCAAAACTCAAATCAAAAACCTCTCTGGTGGAAATCAGCAAAAAGTGTTGATAGCTCGGTGGCTCCTTACTGAACCAGAAATCCTAATGCTGGATGAACCAACGCGAGGAATCGACGTAGGCGCGAAATTTGAAATTTATTCCATCATCGCCGATCTGGTTCAACAAGGAAAAAGTATTATCATGATCTCCTCAGAAATGCCTGAACTTATCGGTATGTCCGACCGGATCATGGTCATGTGTGAAGGCCGTCTGTCTGGTATTCTGGAAGAAACCCATAGAACCGAAGAAGACATTATGTACCTCGCTACAAAGTTTATGGCTTGACTGGAGGTCTCTTAAATAATGAAAAATAGTAATCTTATTAGTGTCAATAAAGTTGGTAGTTTCTTTTTTCAATACGCGATCTACTTTGTACTGCTCATTCTAATTTTAGGAATCACAGCTGTTGATCCGACTTTCTTGTCCGTTAATAGTATACACGATATTTTATTACAATCTGCGACTCGAGCCATTATCGCTTTAGGGGCGGCTTTCGTTTTGATCACAGGCGGTGTCGACCTTTCGGCAGGTCGCATGGTAGGATTTGCGGCAGTAATTTCGGCATCGATGCTTCAGATTCAAGAGTATTCTCATCGTTTTTACCCTGGTCTTCCGAATCTCCCCTTGTGGGTACCCGTTTTAATTGCCATCTTTATGGGGCTACTTGTTGGAGCAATTAACGGGCTTATCGTTTCCAGACTAAGCGTTCCTCCCTTTATTGCAACTCTGGGCTCGATGGTCGCCGTTTTAGGTCTTAACTCACTTTACTTCGATATGAAGCCTAATCAATCTCAGCCAATCGGTGGACTTCGACCAGATTTCACAACAGACTTAGGCAGCGGTTTTATCGGAAACGGCGTTTATTCCATCCCTTATATCGTCATTATTGCTCTCTTAGTCGCAGTCATTGTCTGGGTCATCTTTAACAAAACCCGCCTTGGCAAGAGCATGTATGCCATTGGAGGTAACGTCCAAGCGGCTATTGTTTCCGGAATTAATGTCAAGCGTGTTCTACTTTACGTGTATGCTATTGCCGGGGCCCTTTATGGTCTTGCCGGAGTGATGGAGGCTGCCAGAACGGGCGGAGCCACAAGTAATTACGGGAATATGTATGAATTAGATGCCATTGCAGCTTGTGTCGTGGGTGGAGTATCCACGGCCGGCGGAATTGGTACCGTACCGGGTGTCCTCGTCGGAGTGCTGATCTTCGGAGTTATTAACTATGGGCTCACGTATATTGGCGTAAGCCCCTACTGGCAACTAATTATCAAAGGCTTAATTATTATTGCCGCCGTAGCTTTTGATATCAGAAAGTATCTCACAAAGAAATAATTCTTCCAGATTATCCTAAAATCCCGCATTTTTTATACCTACAAGGAAAGACACCGTAAATACAGGAAAAAATAAGTGCCTATTTAGAGCTTTGGGGAATTCTGAACGGGGAACCACAGATTACACATGAAAAGAACGATAAGAGAAACCACAGATTAACACAGATTTCACAGATTACGAAGGATTAAGTATAGAAAAATGGATGGGAGTCAATGAAGAAACGATAATTATCAATTATCTCAAAGCTACAGGATTAAATCGGGCTTTTATCAACTTTGGCGAATATCAATTGCGTTACAAGCGATTTATATTTTAGAGCTAAAAATGTATTTTTTTAATCTGTATCTGTGTAATCTGTGGTTGATTAACTGAGTACCTGAATAGTCACAAAAATAATGATTCGCAA
>OMOF01000810.1 GCA_900290375.1 Candidatus Desulfosporosinus infrequens | reverse complement strand
AGCTTTTTCTTTTAGTCCCTGGTTTTCAATGTAGTCTTTAACCGTCTCCTCTGTCACAGTTCCTACTGTAGCACAAAAGTAACCTCTTGCCCATAAATGTTGTCCCCAATATTTTTTCTTCAGCTCCGGCCACACCAATCACTAGTGTATGCCACTCCGTTAGTGTATCCAGACCAATCGACAGAAAACTGTTCGAAATTACATCCTCAGTAGCCCTATCCCCATCCGCTGAGGTGTAACTAGTTTGATTTCCTTGCCGAAATAGTAATTCGTAAGCGAATATGTTTTCCTTGCTATTTTAGTTTTTTCTATTTCAAATTTTTAAGCTATCCTATAGAAAAAAGCCAGACTGTTGAAAAACGATCTGGCAAATAACTTCAGTGGCCCCTCGCCCATATCCATACGTGGACACAGCCAGGGGTTGAGCCATGTCAAGAGAAAAGTTGGGCTAAGCAAAGTCCTTTTTCTAGAATTATACTTTAAATTTAGAAACAAGACGCGAAAGTCTTTCGCCAAGTTGTGCTAAGGCTTCTGCGGATTGGCTCACCGACGCCATTGTCGCGGCTTGTTCCTCCGAAGCGGCGGAAACCTCTTGTGTACTGGCAGCAGTTTGCTCTGCTATTACGCCAATATCTTCTACAGATTGGACAGCTTGGGAAGTCCCTCTGGCCATTTGTTGTGTTGCAACCGTAACTTGTTGAATCTGCTCAACGACTGTGTTAACCTCCACTACGATGGTTCTAAACGAGTCCCCTGCTAAAGTAACGGCCTCAACGCCTGCGACCATATCACCCTTCCCTTTCTCCATCACTTCGACGGCACGTTCCGTCACTCGTTGAATATTACCGATGAGAGTTGCGATCTGTGTTGCAGACATCGATGATTGTTCCGCCAGCTTTCTTACCTCTTCAGCAACAACAGCGAATCCTCTCCCCTGTTCTCCCGCTCGTGCGGCCTCAATCGCTGCATTCAAAGCCAATAAATTGGTTTGATCGGCTATACCTTTTATCACATTAACAATTTGCCCGATCTGTTTAGATTGATCTCCCAACTCAAAAACAGCTTCGGCCGTTTGGACGGAAACATCACGAATCTGTTCTATTTTTTGAACAGCATTTTCTGCATGGAAAGCCCCCAATTCCGCAGCCTGCGCTGCCTTTCCACTACTTTGACTAACGCTCTCTGCATTTACTGCTACCTGATGCGCATTAGCAGACAGCTGTTCAATAACACTTCCTGTATTCCCTACGGATATGGCTTGGTCAGCTGCCCCTGAAGCAAGTTGGCCTAAAGTATTAGAAACTTGTTCACTTGAGGAGGTAGCTTGTTCGGCTGCAGCCGATAGTTCTTCACTAGTTGCGCCTAATGTACTTGCAGTATCAATGACTTCCATAATTAGCACACGTAGATCCTTCGTCATTTTGTTAAAGCCTTGAGCTAGTTCACCAAATTCATCCTTAGATTTCACGGTTACTTCTTCAGTAAGGTTACCTTCCGCAATTTTAGCAGCAGCCTCTTGCAACTGGTGCAATGACTTTGCCATCCTACTTGATAAAAAGAAGGCTATCAGACCACTGAAGATTAAGGTAACTAATGTGAGTATTATGTTAATTGCATTACTATTAGTCTCCAAGTTGCTAACTTGTTGCTGATTATTGCTCACCTTTATTTTTAGCCACTCCGAATATTTTGTGATGCTATTCAGAGTAGGTTCCAGAGTCGCTGCAAAATATATCTGTTGTGCTTTCACAACACCCGCTTCATCTTGAACCAATGTTTTCCCGTCCGGACCTACTTTAATACTTGCCTGAAAAGTCTGATAGGCTTGATTATTATCACTTACATATTTTGAATATTCATTTGATGCAGCCTCAAGAAGCGCTACGCCTTCTGAGTCTCCCGTTAGTTGTTTGAGATTATTAAAGGCGTTTTTAACAGCAGCAACTTCTTCATTTGCCTTTTTAAAGTACGTTTCAGCATCTTGCTGAGTGTTCGATAGCAAATAGTACGCTCCTGTATCATCTGAAGTCATAATCAAGTATTTAAGGTTTTCAGCTAAAGCGCTGGTGCCTATTACTTGGGTGTTTGTATTTGACGCACTGACAATCATTTTTTGTATATTCATATTTCCACCAGCTACTACTAACAGTAACAGCAGAACAATGGAAAAACCCAAATAAAGCTTCTTTCTCACATTAATTCTCAATACGATCATCCTTTACATTTTTATTTAACGACATTGGGTCAATTTCAGGGCAAAAACGATTTTATTTCTGACCAAATTCTAAATTTTCCTTTTTGCAGTTTAACAAGTCCCCTTCCATATCCCCACAGCAGTTTTGGCTAGACGTTACCTCGACGACTTGGCTGAAAACTTGTCGAAAGCAGTGTTCTAATTCTTCAATA
>OMOF01000176.1 GCA_900290375.1 Candidatus Desulfosporosinus infrequens | reverse complement strand
GAATCTGAGCGCTTGACAGCAATCGAAGCCTTGGCGAGGACGGGTCATTTGAGTTCCATGATCATTCTAGTCGACCAGCTTGAGAAGGAGACCTCCTTTTATCTGCGTCGACATCTTATTCAAGCCCTGGGGAGTATCCAAAATTGGCGGACAGGACTAATGGCTGCTCGGCTTTTTATTTCAACTGAAGCTCATGTTCGGAACGCTGCGGTGGAAGTCTTGCAAGCGTTACAGGAATATGCTCTGCCGACCATCGAAACTCTGATGACGGAGCCATCACGGGATATCCGTAAGTTAGCGGTCGATGTTCTCGACAAGATTCCAGTAGAGAAAGCTTTTTCTTTATTAATTCAGGGTCTGCAGGATCGAGAAGCGGTGATCGTCAGTGCCTGTGCAGAAGCGCTCGGCAGGAAAAAGGATCCACGGGGCATAGTTCCACTGCTTGAACTTCTCCAGACATCAACGAATGTCTGGATTTCGTTTAGCGTGGTGGAAGCCCTTTCAATCTTAGGGGATCCCCAGGTTTTAGAGAGTGTTTATCAGCATATTAACCATTCCAAATGGGAGAAACAAGAACGAATTATCTTGTTTAGGATCTGGGCACATAGCGCTGGAAAGTTAGGGGATGAACATTGGCTTCCCAAGGTCTGGGAACTTCTCGAGAGAGGGGAACTATCTGAAGATGGCATCATCGAACTGTTAGCAGAGTTTTCGCAAAGGGGCATAAACTGGAATGACGAAAGCCCCTTGTTAGAAGGGATCCTGCTACGGCAATTTGAGAAACTTAAGGGCTCCGAGCTATATCCAGTGGCCCACATAGCCCTCCAAAAGAGCCCGCAGCTTTTCTATCAATTTCTACCCCAAATGATGGAAAACGTCGTTGATGATGAAGAAATAATTCGTATTTTTCAGCAGGGAATGTCCAAAACCAAGCCTACAGCAGATCAGTTAAAGGAATTTTTACTAAGCAGTTGCGATAAATTGACGATTTTTGCCTTAAGACTTATCGAGGAATCGGGGAGTTCGATACCGCTGGAGACCATTGTGACCTTGGCTGACCGAGCGGATCCCCAGATCACTCAGAAAACGGTCGCCCTAGCTTGGCGAAGTGGTCCGGAAGCGGAGCCATTCTTGTACGGAATGCTGAAGCATCATGAGACGGAAGTGATAGCCTCTGCTTTAAATGGTTTAGGGTTGTTGGGGAGCACAGTGGTCACTCCCTTATTGCTCGAAGGGTTTTCGAATCCTGATGAACTTATTCGTCGCCAGTCCGTAGCGATTTTTTGTCGACGTTCTTCATTTGACTTAGAGGCAGAGATCGAGAGTTTATTAGAGAACTGTCCGCAGTTTGCCTTGCCCGAAATCATTGAAGTGATGGCCTTTTTCGAGCATCCCAACCTGGAACGCATTTTACCGCGTCTGGGGGATATTGAAGATGAAGTGATCCGAGCGCGGATCGCCAAAAGTGCGCGTTTGATTCGCAAAGAAAAACTCTTTGTAACGGTCATGAAACACCTGAGTAATGATCCAGATCAGGAGGTGCGTCACCAGGTGATCTTGAGTTTGGCCACTCGGACGGGCTTGGAGGTCTATCGTTTGTTGGCTTATTTATATCGGTATGATCAGAGTCCTAAAAGTCGCTATTATATCTTAACCTGCCCTGAGATCTATCACTATTCGACGACGATGGACTGGTTGCAAGAAAATATCAACGGCTCAAATCCCCTTTTGCAATGGGCTGCAGCCAAAGGCTTAAGACAAATGGGAGAGCCCGGCAGTCAGTACCTTCAAGAGCTCTACGAAGTCGCCTTGGAAAAAGACCTGCAATTGGCGGAAATCATCCACCAGGAGCTGGACAAGAAGGGAGGCTTGGGGCATGACACTAACGCCTGAACTATTTCAACGGTT
This sequence comes from Candidatus Desulfosporosinus infrequens, assembly GCA_900290375.1. Lineage (GTDB taxonomy): Bacteria > Bacillota > Desulfitobacteriia > Desulfitobacteriales > Desulfitobacteriaceae > Desulfosporosinus > Desulfosporosinus infrequens. The sequence goes on along the minus strand of OMOF01000176.1, from coordinate 4,072 downwards.
TATCGATTTAGTGTATAAGAAAACTGGCATCATGTTTGAAGAAAATAAACGCTATTTTGTGGAACGAAGACTCATCGAACGGATCGAGCAGTTGGAGTTAGACTCATTTCGAGACTATTTCTTCATGCTCAAGTACTCCAACGACACCTCAGAACTACAAGAAATCATCAATCGACTGACCATTAATGAAACCTATTTTTTTCGTGACTACCCTCAGCTCCAAGGTTTTGCCGAAGCGATTCTACCGGAAGTGATCCGAAGTAAAGAAGCGGCAGGAAAACGCACCTTAAAAATTTGGAGCGCTGGGTGCGCCACAGGCGAGGAACCTTACACGTTAGCCATTATTTTGATGGAAATGATTCCGAATTACGAAGAGTGGAAAATCGAAATTTTTGGTACGGATATCAATACTTATGTTCTCGATATGGCCCGTAAAGGTCTGTATAATTCTCGTTCGATTAAGGATGTTCCTTTTGATTATCTAGAACGCTACTTTACAAAACGGGGAACGATGTATGCGGTTAATTTAAATGTCAAAGGTATGGTTAAATATCAGTTGCTCAATTTGAGCGAGCAAAAGAAGTGTGGTGAGCAACAAGGTTATGATTTTGTGTTTTGTCGAAATGTCTTAATCTATTTCGATACACACTCCCGATTTAAAGTTTTAGATTCGTTCTATCATGCTCTCCTGAGTGGCGGCATTATCTATTTGGGTCACTCAGAGTCGGTCGGACGAATAACGGAAGCGTTTAAAATGAAACGCATTAAGGACAATATTTACTACTATAAGCCATAAGAAGAAACACCTCGCCAACTCAATGTCCCTCGAGACTCAAGGGGTTTATGTTTGTAATAATCTAGACTCTTATCGTCAAGTGAAGCACGTCAGGAGGAAAAAAGATGGCCAATGTACTAGTGGTTGATGATTCTTCGATGGTTAGAAAGTACCACCAATATTATTTAGCCGGACTTGGGCATCAAGTTGCGGAAGCAGAGGACGGGTATGTGGGCTTGGAGATGTTACTTTCCACTCAATATGACCTTATCTTAACGGATATCAATATGCCGCGTATGGATGGTTTTCAATTTATTGCGGAGGTGCGTCAGGTTCCGAGTTATCAGAAAACGCCCATTATTATCGTGACCTCGCAGGAGGATGTTGAAGACGCCGAACGAGGAAAGGCGGTGGGAGCGAATGCGATTTTTATTAAACCAACAGAATTGGAACAATTAATCATTTGGGTTCGCCGCTTATTGGAAGGGGTTGAGACGAAGGAGGAATAGAAACCATGCTCTTTAGATTCTCGAGGGACGACTTGGAAATGCTGCAAAGTTTTGTTGAGGAAGCAGAGGAATATTTGCAAAAGATTGAGGAAGCTCTTCTAACGCTGGAAAGTATGAAAGACAATCCAGAAGCACTCAATGAAACATTTCGCCAGATGCATACCATTAAAGGTTTATCTTCCTTTTTTGGTTTAGCAGATATTATGCGGCTTAGTCACGAAGCTGAATTTATGCTGGACGTTCTACGCAACGGACGATTAAAGGTAACTCCTAAAGTAGTGGCTTTATTACTCGATGCTCTCGATATGTTGGTAGGTATGATCGGACAATTAAGCGTCGTCTGTCAGGAAGCTCATTCTGAGGAATGGGTCACTACTGAAATTAAGAGTCCCAAAGAGATTGACTTCTTAGTTCAACAAATTCAAGAAACGATCACAAGTTATGGGCTTCTAGAAAAGGCCCTGGAAACTAGCGGTTTAGAGACAAATAAGAACAAAACAAGTGACACTAAAGAAAACGAAACTAAAGAGATAAAAACTCAAGAGATAGAAACCGGAGAAATAAAAACTGGAGCTATAGAGCCAGAGGAGGTCACAGATCTCAAGAAGGACAACAGCCCTTTGACCCGAGGTAATAAGGAAAGCCTAGGAGGGGAACTTCTAGAGGATTTCCTAGAGGAAGCCGATGAGCATCTTGCGATGATTTCAGATAAATTACTTATAGACCTAGACTCCCATCCTGAGGATACGTCGATCCTTAAAGAACTTTTTCGTCGTGTGCATAGCCTAAAAGGAAATATCGGCTTGTTATTAAGTGTTCAGGAACCTGAAAGTAAGTTGCGTGCTTTATTAATCGGTCTTCTGGAAGTGTTCCAAAATGTCGAGGGTTTACTGGACTGGGTGCGAAATCAAAATAGGCCAGTACACAGCGAAGTGACAAATCTTTGTTACTTAGCGATGGAAGCGCTGCGCAAAGGAATTACGATCACCCAAACAGGTGGAGATTCTACTCAACTTGATCTTAAACCGCTGCTTGAAGAATTAAAGATCACGAGGGAACGGTTAGACCAATGGGAGGAACACCCCGAAGCACTAGTATTGCCTCCACGGGTAGAGAAAAAGCAGGAAAGCTTGCCTCAGGCTGAGGCGCTGGGGATTCATGTCAGTCAATCCGTGCGGGTGAGTGAAGAAAAATTAAATCGACTTATGAATGTAATCGGGGAATTAGTGGTCACCAAAAATGTGTTTGGCCAAATTGCCCGTAAATTAATTATTGACCACGATCTGCCAACGGTCTCGAGGGAAGTCAAAGATGCCGGCTTAGGAGTTAATCGTATTTCTGAAGAGCTCGAAGATATTATTATGTCGATGCGCATGACAGCGGTTCGGCAGGTCTTTCAGAAGTTTCCTCGGATTATTCGTGATATCGCCTTGAAGACAGGAAAAAATATCTCCTTGATCCTGGAGGGAGAAGATACAGAACTGGATAAAAGCATTATCGAACAAATGGCCGATCCATTGATGCATTTGGTTAGAAATGCAGCGGATCATGGAATTGAGGCGGAGGAAGAGCGGGTTGCAATTGGCAAAGAACAACAGGGCAAGGTTTGGCTTAGAGCGTATAACCGAGGTAAATATGTCTTTGTCGAAATTGAAGACGATGGCAAAGGTCTCAATCCTGAGGCCCTAAAACAGAAAGCTCTCGAAAAAGGTTTTATATCAGAGGGACAAGCAGCCGAGATGTCAGATGAAGCAGCCTATCAACTCGTCTTTTTACCGGGCTTTAGCACGGCGGGGGTTGTCTCGGAAATTTCTGGACGCGGTGTGGGCATGGATGTCGTGAAATCAAATGTCGCCGCTTTGCAAGGGAAGGTTCATATCGTCAGTCAGCTTGGTCGGGGCACAAAAATGATGGTACAACTGCCACTGACCCTGTTGGTCTCCAGAGGTTTAGTGGTTGAGGTCAGCGGCCAGTCCTATATATTCCCATTGGAAAATGTCTTAGAAACTCTTAAGATAACAGGCAGTCAGCTGTTGAAACGAAAAGGGAAATTAATGCTACATCATCGGGGAGAGGTGATGGGAGTGCGCTCACTTGCCGAACTATTGGGGACACCTCCTGCCAAACGAACTGAGGATGAACGGATCTCCATAGTCGTGTTGAGTGATGGAGGTATGAAGATCGGAATGATCGTCGATCGATTACACCATGAGCAGGACGTCTTGGTCAAAGCATTGCCGGATTATTTGTCGGGAATTTCAGGAATGGGTGGTGCCACCATTATGTCAGATGGCAAGGTAGCGCTTGTTCTGAACGCAGTAGAGTTAATGGCTAAGGCTTGTACGGCGAACAATGAGCAAGACTTGCTGACTTCCAGGTAACGACAGTACCCTGGCATGCTGGGTCGTGGCTGATGCTGCATACTGACAGAATAAAGGGAGGGTGACAATCTTTAGAAAACGTGCTCTTAAAGGAGGTGGCCCCGGAATGGTCTGTCGACAGATTGTCCAAGACCAAACGGATAAAGAACATGAAATTAAAGAGTTACGGCAGGAATTATTGCTGGCGAATCAGGGAATTGTGGCGCTTGTCGAAGAAATGGAAGGGTATTATGCCAAAGGGCGTTCAGAAGAAAGGCAAGATCATCAATTTGACGACCGAGTCAAGGAGAATCGGGTACTCGTTGAGCAGCTTAGAGAAACAGAACTGGCTTTGCAGCAAGCAGACCGTTTGGCAAGTATCGGACAATTAGTCGCTGGTGTGGCGCATGAAATTAGCAATCCGTTGA
>OMOF01000201.1 GCA_900290375.1 Candidatus Desulfosporosinus infrequens | reverse complement strand
TAGCATCGATTTTGATGTATGCTGGCACAGATGAAATGGTTACCCATGGCGCTCTGCTTCTCTTTGTGTATGCAATGGGATTCTGCCTCCCGTTTATTTTATTGGCATTCCTCTACAACAAATTTTTCTTTCGCCTTTCCCCTCTTTACTCTTGGTTACCTTGGATTCAACGCCTATCAGGTCTTACCATCATTTTCGTGGGGATCGCAATTTATTTTGATTTAATGAATACTCTCCTCGCAATTTTAGCACGTTATTGGTAGCATTCCCCCGCACACAAAAGCAACCATGGTTTGTGTGTTCATTGTCCTCTATACTATAATATATAATGAATGAAAGAATTAGCAATTCTTTCATTCTGCCTTCCTATATAGAAGCATTATAAAATAAAGGAGAGTTTCGATTGATACAAGATATAAAATTTGCCGATATTAACGTTGGCGATAAAGCCAGCATGTCCAAGACCGTTAGTGAATATGATATTTATACTTTTGCAGGTTTGACCGGTGATTTTAATCCGGTACATGTGAATGCCGAATTTGCAAAAACTACTATGTTTAAAGAGCGTATTGCTCATGGTATGTTATCAGCAGGCTTTATTTCTGCTGTACTTGGTACAACCTTACCTGGCGCTAATACGATTTACCTTGGGCAGGAGCTTGAATTTAAATCACCTGTAAAAATTGGTGATACGGTAACAGCGACTGTCGAAGTCATTGAAAAAATCGAGGCGAAACATCGCTTGATTTTTAGAACTACTGTTACGAACCAAGATGGTAAAGTCGTCATTGACGGTAAAGCGACTGTAAGAAAAAAATAGTTTCATTACAAGGATTCGCCCCTTACGAATGCTCCTAACCTCGCTCATTTGCAAGGTGGAAAACAAGGGGACAGGGATAACGTTTTTTTCGAAACACTATCCCTGTCCCCTTGTTTTCCCCCTCTTTCTTTTAAAAAGTCAACCTTAACCCAATCTTGGCTCTTTTATTGTCAAAATCATATCCACCAATGATTCCAATGTATTTCCCATCCTCACTGATCTTACGACTAATATCTACTGTGACTTCACTCACGCCAATCGGATTCCTTCCTCTCCACT
>OMOF01000320.1 GCA_900290375.1 Candidatus Desulfosporosinus infrequens | reverse complement strand
AATTGAATAATAGTGATGCCAATGTTTTGGGTTATACAATCCAACAACAACCGCGAAAGGTTGTGCTACCAAGGAAGCGGGAATCGAAAGAGTTATGGCCTTTATGATTGGGCTTACATTGGGCATTATTTGCAACATGAACATGTTCCCAACTGGAATCGCGCATAAGTCAAATTCAGGGAATGGCGGAATAATTGGTATAGTTTTAGTTGGATAAGACCAAAGTCCCAATGCCATCGAATTTCTTAAGCAGGAAAGATTTGCATTTGTTTAAATTACATCTGGGTATAGACCTTTACATGATGCCTGCGTTTGGAGCATATCCCCATATATTCGCTATGCATCCTATCATGACCTCCAACAAGCACGATATTCATCGTATCCCTCCTTTCGCCGGGATTGTTTGTAGATTAAACTCTTCCACGTCGTAGCTGTTATTTAGAACAACCACACTTGCTTTGGGTGCAGTTTCCACAGCAACTGCTTTCCCCTTTTCGCATACGCGTCATTGCCCGTACAACAATTAAAACAGTCGCACCAAAAATGATCCCCCCCAAAATCCAATTGATCACATTAACACCTTCTTACTAAATTTATTCTACCGATATCATTCTTTCTATATAAATAAGTCCCTCGGAAATTCCTTTCATCAACTCAATCCAACCAGTTTGCCTACGTTAAATATCATAAATGAAACGATCCAGGCAACTGACACCTCATATCCCAATGCGAAAAATGTCCATTTCCAGGAATTCATTTCTCTTTTCATAACTACTGCAGTAGGCAAGCAAGGCAAGTAAAGCAGGGTGAAGACCATAAAAGTATAAGCCCTTAAAGGAGTAAAATAGTGCTGCAACGCGGTAATCAAGCCTGCTGTATTATCTCCTGAACCTCCGACGCCATAAAGTATGGCCATGGTTGCCAACACAATTTCTTTAGCGACAAATCCAGCGAGTAGCGCGACTGCAGCTTTCCAGTCTCCAATGCCCAGCGGCGCAAAGAAGGGTGTAATGGACTTCCCAATAAATCCGAAAATACTTTCTCCTGGATTGTCCACCATATGCAGGGAAAAATTAAACGTCTCTAAAAACCATATGATGACGGTTGCTGCTAAAATGACCGTCCCTGCTTTCAAGAGAAAGTGTTTTGCCCGATCCCACATATGGATCAGCAATCCCTTAAGGGTGGGGATTCTATAGGGCGGTAGTTCCATTACAAAAGGAGACGCTTCCCCTTTAAACACAGTATTTTTGAGTAGAATTCCCGAAAGGACAGCTATAATAATCCCCAGAAGATAAAGTGAAAATATGATGAGACCTTGATGGTCCGGGAAAAAAGCCCCTACAAACACGGTATATATGACAAGTCTTGCACTGCAGGACATAAATGGCGTGAGCATGATCGTCAATCTTCTGTCCTTCTCGTTCTCCATCGTCCTTGTCGCCATAATAGCCGGTACATTGCACCCAAATCCTATAATCATTGGAATAAACGATTTCCCACTCAAGCCCAACTTTCTAAACAATCGGTCCATGACAAAAGCGGCCCTTGACATATAACCACTGTCTTCAAGAATAGACAGACATAAAAACAGAACCATGATTTGAGGCATAAATGAAAGAACGGTCCCAACTCCCGCAAGAATACCATCGATCAGCAATCCATGCAGCCACGGAGCACCTCCGCCTGCTTCAAGCAATTTCGAGAGCCAGCCTGCTAATGTATCGGTAAGTAGGCTACCCAGTTGGTCACTGGCAATTTTACTCAATCCACTAAACGTCGCCTGAAACGCCAAAAACATTACGCCTAAAAATAAAGGTATGGCTAAAATCCGGTTGGTTACCACTTTGTCTATTTTGTCGGAAATCGTTAAATGTGAGCTTTGTTTTTTCTTCTTAACAGCTTTATCTACTACGCCGGTAATGAACTGGTACCTACTGTCCGCGATGATCGTTTCCATATCCGACTGATATCGTTTTTCCAGCTTTTCCTTGTATGGTTTGAGCTTATCCAACGTTGTGACAGGAACTTTTAACTTATCCTGAATCGTTTCGTCTCCTTCAAGAAGCTTCAGCGCCATCCATCGGGTAGGTCCGATTTTCTCATCAAACTCTGAGATCACATTTTTTTCTATTTCTTCAAGGCTACTCTCTACACTTTCATCATATAGTTTCAGGGGTGAAAACGAGACATCGGCGCTAGCCGTATGCGCAACCTGGATAGCTTTTTCTATAAGTTCTTTAACGCCACGGCCCTTGCTGGCAGACGTGAGTATAATCGGGACCTTAAGTAATGTTTCAAGAATTTTCGTATCAATTTTATCCCCTCTGGCTTCTACAGCATCCATCATATTGAGTGCCACAACCACAGGACGGCCTAATTCAATCAACTGGGTCGTCAGATACAAGTTCCTCTCGATATTGGTAGCATCGACAATATTGATAACGACATCGGGCTTTTCATCCAGGATATAATCCCTGGCAATGATTTCTTCCATCGAATACGGTGATAGGGAATAGATTCCTGGCAGGTCAATAATCCTTATATCACCCTCGAATTTTTTTGCTTTTCCTTCTTTCTTATCAATGGTAACTCCCGGCCAGTTGCCGACATACTGCGTACTTCCGGTGATTTCGTTAAATAGGGTGGTTTTTCCACAGTTCGGATTCCCCACCAATGCAAACCTTATAGGCATTTAAAAACTCCCCTTTACTTTCTCTTTAATATTGATAATCATTCTCACTTTGATGCTAAAAAAAATTCCCTTCATTTCGTACTGAATTATTCGACAATAATGTTTTCAGCTTCCGCTTTTCGAAGCGTTAGTTCATAACCGCGTATATTCACTTGAACCGGGT
>OMOF01000403.1 GCA_900290375.1 Candidatus Desulfosporosinus infrequens | reverse complement strand
ATTCCTGACTTTCATCTCCTTCCAAAAATCGCCACCCACTCTCTTTAAATCCATCTTTATTGTAAATCTTCAGCGTAAAGTGTACCAGTAATTTAGTAAATTAAGCGAGACTTTCTTTAAATGTTAACTATTAAAAATTGAAACATGGAAACGAAAGCTCACAAGTCATCTACAGTAAACTTTGTAAAGGACATCCGTAACAAGACCAGGCGGATATTCACCTCAGAACAAAAGATCCTCATTGTCATGGAAGCCATTCGTGGAGAGAGTCCTGTGGCAGAGATCTGCAGGAAGTATGGGATCCATCAGGCTCAGTTCTATCGATGGAACAAAGAGTTCCTGGAAGCAGGTAAGAAACGGTTGGCAGGAGATACTACCCGCGAAGCTACTTCCGACGAAGTTGCGGAATTACGCAAAGAAAATCAGCGCCTCAAGGAAACGGTGGCAGAGCTGGTCATTCGGTATGATATCGTAAAAAAAAGCTTGAGGATGTTGGAGTAAGTGAAAAATGGAAAAAATTTATGAGAGTTGCTCCGTCTGAAAAACAGGAAATTATCCGGATCGTTGAGCGTTCTGAACTCGGCGTGAACAGGACTTTAAAGGAACTGGGTATACATAAAAGCACTTTTTACAAGTGGTACCGCGTCTATGAAGAAAAGGGAATGGAGGGTCTGTTGCCTCAAAAAAAGACCAGGCAGCAATGGAACTCGATTCCTGAATCACAGAAGCAGCTGGTCGTGGAAGTAGCTCTGGATCATCCGGTGTTGTCGCCCAGGGAGCTGTCAGTAAAGATCACCGACGAACAAAAGATCTTTATCTCAGAAAGCAGTGTATACCGTATTTTAAAACTTAGAAATCTGATCACGACCCCGGCCTATATACTGATGTCAGCTTCCAACGAATTTAAAAAAAAGACCAGGTTTGTTCACGAACTCTGGCAAACTGATTTTACTTATTTTAAAATCCTGGGATGGGGTTGGTATTACCTAAGCACGATACTGGATGACTACAGCCGATATATCATTTATTGGGAGCTGTGTAAAACTATGGCAGTACAAGACGTAGAAAGGTCCGTTGACAGAGCCTTAGACATTGCGGGTCTACAGAGCGGGCAAAGACCTAAGCTGCTTTCTGATCATGGCTCATGCTACATTGCCGCGGAGTTCAAAGAATATCTCCTTTCAAAAGGAGTCAAACCAATCCACGGAAAAATCAACCACCCTCAAACTCAAGGTAAAATCGAGCGCTACCATCGCAGCATGAAAAACATCGTCAACCTGGATCACTATTACTGCCCTGATGAATTGATTGAAGCCGTTGGCAATTTTGTGAATTATTACAATTACAAGCGCTATCATGAATCACTCGAAAACGTTACTCCTGCGGATGTTTACTGGGGTAAGAAAGAACAAATCCTGCGACGTCGGGAAAAAATCAAAATCCAAAATATGAGGTTGCGAAGGGCATTGTATGCGACTGAAAAACTTAACAATATTTAACCCTAACCCTAAAAAACTAAAAAAAATCTATTAACTTAAACAAAAGAAACACTCGCTAACAAAAAGTACACTTTCTTCTGACGACATACACCATTATACTTTTCAATTAATTTTATTGCAAAGGAAGGAAGGAACATTTCAATGCGTTCACCGGTTTTATGCCTAATTTTTTTTAGAATA
>OMOF01000175.1 GCA_900290375.1 Candidatus Desulfosporosinus infrequens | reverse complement strand
TGGAAACTAGGGAACATAACAGCTGTAAGGTCAATGGAAATTGTTAATATGAAAGCCAATACTGTTTATCGTAACTGTAGTAATTTTCCAGATCGTTTTCGACGGTCTGGCTATTTTTGCGTTTTTCTATGGATAATGATAACTTTTTACTTTACACTTGCTTACCTGATCGGTGGAAGAACATTATAGGCAAGAATAATTACAGATGCTAAATAAGAATATAAAATTATTGACTAAACCAGTCAATAGTGCTAGCATATTATCATTGACTGGTCTAGTCAATAATAATATGCTGCACCTTCAATAAAGGAGGAAAATATTATATTTTCAAATTTTATAAAATTAAAACCTGAAAAGCGGTTGCGTATTCTGAATGCTGCGATGAAGGAGTTTGCACAAAAGGGTTTTAAAAATGCATCTACCGATGTGATCGTGAAGGAAGCAGCTATTTCGAAGGGAGCTTTATTCCACTATTTCAATAATAAAAAGGATCTGTTCTTATTTCTATATGATTATTCGATAGATATTATAAAAAATGGGATCCTAATGAAATTTAATGATGATGAAAGAGATATTTTCACCAGAATACGGAATGGGATGATGCTTAAAATTGAACTATTAATTAAGTATCCTGAAATCTACGAATTCACTACGGTTGCATATATGGAAGAGTCGCGTGAAGTGAAAAGTGATCTAGATAGTAGGAATAGGGGATTAATTACAGAAGCTCAAGGCTTCTTATATGAAGACATTGATACTTCAAAATTTAAAAAAGGAATTGATGTCAAGAGGGCTATTGACATTATCACATGGACTATTGAGAGTTATACAAATAAAGAGATGGAAAGATTTAAGAGCCTTTCTTTGAATGAACTAAATCTCAATGAATTATTAAGTGAAATGAATATATATCTGGAAATGTTGAAAAAGAGCTTCTATCAATAACTTAATACCCACCTTGAGAAGCAATTAACACCAAATATAGGTGTGTCGTTGTCATTACAAAAAGGAGGCGTATATTATGGCCAAAGAAGCAGCGAAAACAGGTGCTGGTCCAACAGCACTAATCGCTATTGAGCAATACTTCCCTAAGAAGGAACGCATTATCGAGGATGACTTGGCCTATCGGCTACTCCCGTCTGGGAGGGTTTTTCTTTGGCTGATGCGTCTTAATCCGGTTAGGGCTTGGATGATTCGAGCAATAGAGAAAGGCGCTCCAGGCATCTGGAGCTGTATGATGTGCAGAAAACGGTATATAGATGAGAAACTAATCGATTCAATCAATCAGATTGATGCGGTAGTGAATCTAGGAGCAGGATTTGATACTCGGGCATATCGGTTACCTGCTCTTTCTGATATGAATATTTGGGAGCTCGATCAACCCGTAAACATCGAACCAAAGCAGGCCAGACTTCGTAAGGTGTTCGGAAGAATTCCTTTACATGTTAAACTTGTGGCAATAGATTTCGATCGTCAAGATTTAGGTGCTGTACTTGAATCGCACGGTTACTCTACGGAAAAACGGACATTTTTTATATGGGAAGGTGTCACTCAGTATCTTACAGAAAAAGGTATTAGGACAACCTTCGATTTTTTAGCTAAGACTGCGACGGGTAGCCAGATCGCTTTCACATATGTTCGCAAGGACTTTCTTGACGGACGAGCAATGAATGGCTGGGAGAAAGGTTACAAAGATTTCGTGACCAATAAGATTTGGATTTTTGGTATGGAGCCGGATGCGTGGCCGAACTTTTTAAAAGAGTATGGTTGGAAGGTAATCGAGGACATGGGTTATGATGAACTTGCAGAGAAATATGTGAAACCTACTGGTCGGATACTTGCCTCAACTCCGATAGAGCGAATGATCTATGCGGAAAAGTTGTAATCACGTCTCATCCGTGTACAAGATCCAGCTGTCCATCGTCATCCAGAAGATGGTTTTCCCGGAGGCGGCGGGGATCATGTTTACGGCCGATCCGATCACGTCGAACAGGAAGTTCGTGTCTGTCGATGCCAGCTTTGGGCTCGGCGAAGCGCTAGTTTCCGGCCTGGCCCTATGCGCTTGTGAGGCATCCCAGCTACGTCGGCGATCTGACCCTGGTCCTTGGTATACCTTTGGCGCTCGGCTCATGGTGGGGACTGATACTTTTCGTGCTGCATATACCTGCGATCGTCTGGATGATCTTTGACGAGGAAAAGCTTCTGAAGAAAAACTTGCCGGGGTACGAAGAATACACACAAAAGGTCCATTACCGCCTTGTGCCTTACCTGTGGTGAATCGTTAGTTGGGGCAGGTGCGCGCCGCGCTTGAGATTCAAGTTAGCGCTTTTAGGGTTTCTGCACAGGAATCATTTATCTTATAAAAAGTGAGGATATTTTATATGAAAAAAAATCAATCAAGTAGATCAGCTGAAGGCGTGGCTTATTTTCGTGCTATCGAGGCGCAAAGACCGGTGTCCGAACGAATTTGCTACGATCCCTATGCTCGTGTTTTGATACCCGGTGTTATTTTGTATTCCCTCTTCAAACTGATGATTAATTCTGGTATATATGAGCGCATTGCCCCTGGGGCTACGGCATTTATTGTCGGCCGGGAGAGGTACATCGATGATTTCCTCAAAGCTAGTCTGCTTGAAGGGGTTGACCAAGTTGTGATATTGGGAGTCGGGTTTGATACCCGTGCCTACCGCATCCCGGGAATCGAGAAGACGCGGGTGTTTGAAATCGATCACCCTGATACTCAAGCCGTCAAGCTGGATCGGTTGAAGAAGGTCATCAACCCGCTGCCCAGTTACGTCACATTCATCCCGGTGGATTTCAATACCCAGCAACTCGGGGAGCGTCTGCAAAGCAGCGGCTACAACGAACAGGGTAAAACACTGTTTATCTGGCAGGGAGTAACTTATTTTCTTACACAGGAAGGTGTTGACAACACGCTGGGTTTTATCGCCAATCATTCCGGAGATGGTAGTGCGGTGATCTTTGACTATTTTTACAACGAGACACTACACGACACTAGTCGCGGCTACGGGAAGATGATGAAGCAGGCAGCGCGGGTGGGCGGAGAAGCATATTTGTTCGGGATTGATCAAGGTCAGATTGAGCCTTTCTTGACCCAGCGCGGTTTTCATGATATTCACAATGTGACGCTCGAGGATCTAAAGCCACTCTATTTTACTGGCTCAAATGCTGGGCGTGTTCTTCCAAAGGGTATTGCTATTGTATCGGCAAGAGTTAGCACCCCTCGAAAACATCACCCATCGGGTTGATGTTTAGACCGTTCTGAACCCAGTAGCTTGCCATTTTTGCCGCATCACCATTGTTCCAGGCTTCGTCAACCTGAGCGGCTAATTGTTTGATTGCGTTTTCGTAGGTTTCGTCCATAGAACCCCCTTTGTTAGTTATTACGATCCACTAAAAGTCAATGCTTTATTTCTCCAGCCAGATTTCCATCCCAATGTCCACGTGTCTAAATAATCTTCGTCTGTTTACCAACAACTGCCTGGGCGTCCACCTCCAAACTGCCAGAATATTCTACTTCCCCAATATTACAGCCGGGGCCAATCCTGACATCGTTACCTCGGACGATTTTGGCATTTGTGCTGCTGATATTTATGATAGTCCCTTCGAGCACTTCAGTGGTGAGTTTATCTAGTTCGCGTTTCGCCCCGAGGAAAGGAGTGATAATTTTATGCAGAAAACTCCAAGGAGTTAGTGGGGTACACCTGACAAAAATTTCTTCGCAACCGATTTCCCTGGCATAGCAAAAACCGTTGATTTCCACTTTGACCTTGTTCGCATTGAGCAGACCATCGATGGCAAACGAGCCGTTGCAGTCAAAATTTTCAGTTTCCAGATTCTTCCGCACGCCCAGATAGCCGGAACAAACTACTTTTTCTGCCTTAACATCGGCATCAAAACGGGCTCGTCCCTGATTGCGGATATCTTTCACTTTCGCAGAGCCGTTGACTTTAAAATTACCGGTAATATTCAGTTCTGAACCTTCCAGTTCACCTTCTACCGTTCCGTTGCCATTAATTATAAAGCGCTGAATTTTGGTCCGGCCCTTAAAGGTTCCCATGCCGGACACTTCAATCCGGTCAGCTTCTACGTCGCCAAGAATCTGTCCTGAACCGGAAATGCTCACTTCCCCAAACTTGCCTCCGTTGATTTTACCTGTTCCGGAAATATTGATATTTTGCGATCCTTCCATAATCTTTTCACTCCTAACCAACTTTTATTTTGTTCTTGACTATTGAGTTTCGGTTAATCTCTAAGGAGTCTTTATACTCTACTGTTTCGATTTCACAATCAGGGCCGATGATCACTTTATTGCCCTTAACGATTCGCGCAGCAGTATTGCTGAGTTCAATATAATCCGCTTCGATTGTGTCGGCCCGGAGGTTTTTATTGTGGTTAAAACCGAAAAACCCTAACCGGAACTTGCTCAGCGGTCTAACCTTTACATTTTCCGCACCAATTTCCCCAACATGACAGGTTTCCGCCAACTCAATAGTTACATCATTGGCATTCAAGGAGGTTAATTCTAATATCCCTTTCGCCAGAAACCTTTCCGTGCTGACTTCCTCTTTGGCTGTAAGCGAGCCGAAAATTTTAATATCCTGCGCTCTGACGATAGCAGAGGTATCCACCGAACCGGCAACCTCCAAAGTATTCACAATCAGCATGCCGGTAAAACGGGCGCTGCCCTTTACTTTCATCTCTCCTGCTTTAAGGCCACGGAATTCGGCCGAGCCAAGTACCTTTATTTTCTCGGCTTCTATATCTTCTCGCGCCCAGGCATTGCCCATAATTTTTACCTGCCCATAACTCCCGCGGTTATTATTCATTCCAATTCCTCCAAACCGGCTAATTTACCATGCAGTTCATTGGCTAATTCATTAAGTTTCAGATCGGCCAGCACCTCCGAGTCATGATCCAAAAAGACTGGCGAATCTTCCTGTAAAAGCAGGCTGAAAATATTTTTCTCGGTCCGACATATCAACAACCGATAATCTGTGGTTTTTACTTTAGGCAGCCAATTTTTAATTGAGATTCCCATACCAGACAGCCATGTCTCCCCTAAATTTAAACGGCGTTTGATTTCACACAAGGCATAGACAAACAGCAGCTCGATAAAAGAAAATTTATCTTTGTTCAGAATTTGAGTAAATATATTAAGTAGACTTTGTTCAAAAACTTCTAGTTGCCGTATAGAGGATTCCCGAAAGACTTTGTTCGTGATTACAGGAGAAAACATCTCCGCCAATTCGTCGAGAGAATGTTGATCTTTGAGCTTGAGAATTGCCTCGACCCTTTTAAGAACTTTGTCCTTAGGAAAGAAGGTTTCCTGTCCGGTAAAGGAGGATTGCTTTACAAACCAGGATTCAGGGATTAGATTTTGCCGTTTCCAGCGGTATAATTGTCCATAAGAGATTCCTGTTAAGGCTAATAGTTCTTTCTTCGATAAGAGATCGTGTTCTTCCACAGTCATACCACCTTCATAAAAAACAGTAGAACAATGTTATGTTTCAATGACATCAATATAACATAACATTGTTCTACTGTAAAGCGTTATATAGATTAATATGAAGGAACTCTTATTCGCAGTGCCGAGATAGAGTGGGTGCAAAATCGCATGCTTAAAAAAGAAAAAGTCAGGAATACGCATATTTGCAGCATTTCTGTTGATGGTTGGAATTAATGCTTTTGTTTACATTACTCTGGGAAATCATCATATATTTGAGGTTCCTCCGTCAATAGAACCCGATCTTTCTGTTGAGGCTAACCCGACATCACCAATGGCTGCCTTACGGGTAAATTTTCTGTTACATTTCCTGATCAAGGTGAATCAGCCGTTGGAACTGAAAATTTTGGTGTGATTGCTTCTACTCCTAACCAAACTCCCGTTCCTATAGCCAGCGTAACGAAAATTATGACCGCTTATTTGGTATTAAAAGCTCATCCGCTGCAGCCTGGTGAAGATGGCCCCATCTTAACAATGAACGCCCAAGATGTCTCTGATTACCAAAATGACTTAAGTAATGGCTATTCTATTTTGAAGGTTAAACAAGGGGAACAACTAACTGAGATACAACTTCTGGAAGGTTTGATGCTCCCGTCAGGAGACAACATCGCAAGTACATTAGGCAGTTGGGCATCTGGAACGGAAGATGCTTTTGTAGCCAAAATGAATGATATCGCTCAATCCCTCGGTATGACAAAAACACACTATGCCGATGCTAGTCAAAAATCTCTGAAGAGCACCCTAGACGCCAATGCGGAAATTTTAGATCAGGTCCGATCAGAATTTTAATTATATGACTCTCCTGCAGAAAGTCAAAAAGCTCTATTGCAGAGTGAGCACGTTAAGCGGAATTTGCCTAAGCGAACGCAGACGTTAAAGCGTTAAGCACGCCAATGGTTCACATGCAGCATTACTGGGCTTGATTTTGGAGTCTGTACCTAAGTTCCTTTTGATATCGAAGAAGGGGATATTCTAGTCACTACTTTCACCGACCCAAGCTGGACACCGGTATTCGTATCCATCAAAGGATTGGTCACTGAAGTTGGAGGAATGATGACCCATGGAGCAGTAGTGGCAAGGGAGTACGGTCTTCCGGCAGTGGTAAGTGTTGAAAACGCTACTAAGCTTATAAAGGACGGACAGAAGATCCGAGTCAATGGAACAGAAGGATATGTGAAAATATTCTAGTACAGGTCTATGGAAAATTCCCTCTAAATAATGCCCATGAATGATCCCTCTCCCAAATGTCATCCATAAAAAGCCATAAAAAGACGGGCTGAAAAACGCACTTTTTCAGCCCGTCTTTTGCTTATTTTTGTACTAGGATCACAAAAATAGATCAATTCGAAGTTAGGGGATTTCCCCATTAGTCACACCGTGTTACAGGAATATTAAAATCATGCGTCACTTTATATGATTGGAAAACCAAAGATTTATGATTAGGCGTTTATTGGCTTCTACTATTTTTTCACGATGAATGAATGAATGAATGAATGAATTAATAAAAAATAAAAAATTTTGACATAATATAATGCAAAGTGTTATTATCAAATACATACAGTGAATACACTACGGACACCGTTTTTTTGTGAAGAAGGTGATTATATTTTACGGATCATTATTAGAAATACATCTGGGAAACCAATTTATGAACAGATTAAAGAACAAGTCAAAGAAGCTATATTCAGCGATGAATTAAATGAAGGAGAAGTGCTTCCATCTATTCGGCAGCTTGCCAGCGAGTTAAAAATAAGTGTAGTTACTACAACGAGGGCTTACTCTGATTTGGAGCAGGAGGGCTTTATTGTAAATGTGCAAGGTAAAGGCTGCTTCGTTTCTCCGAAGGACAGTGAGCTAGTACGTGAACAACTGCTCCGTAAAATCGAAGATGGTTTTGCGGTTGCCATAAAGGCTGCAAAGATAGCTAAATTACCTCATAAAGAATTATTACAAATGCTTAAATCTATGTTGGAGGGAAATCAATATGAATAACGCTATCGAAATACAAAATCTTTGTAAAAGCTTTAAGGATTTTTCATTGAATAATATCTCTTTTTCTTTACCGATGGGTTATATCATGGGATTTGTCGGTCAAAACGGCGCTGGTAAGACCACCACGATCCAGCTGATCCTTAATATGATTAACAGGGATAGCGGCAAAATAAAAATATTCGGCCTGGACAATGTACAGGACGAGCAGAGAATCAAGCAGGATATTGCAGTAGTTTTTGATGACATCTATTTTGTTGACAGCTGGAAAGTCCGGGAAGTAGAAACAGCTATCAAAGGCTTTTACAGCAACTGGAGCAGTAAGTTATTCGATCAATATATAAGCAGCTTTCATCTGCCTATGGAAAAAAAAGTGAAAGAATTATCTCGTGGTATGAAAATGAAGCTAATGCTCGCTGTTGCGATGTCTCATGAGGCAAAGCTGCTGATATTTGATGAACCGACGAGCGGACTTGATCCTGTTGCACGAGACGAACTGCTTGGAATACTGAGCAAATATATCGCCGACGGGCAAAAAAGCATACTTTTTTCAACCCATATTACTTCTGACCTTGAAAAAATTGCCGACTATATTACGCTGATTGATCATGGGAATATTTTTTATTCCGGAACCAAAGATGATTTGCTGGAAAGCTTTTGCATCGTCAGGGGTGGCCCGCATGACCTGACGGATGAGCTGAAGAAAAATATCATCGGGCTCACCACAAATATCGCAGGATTTGCGGGACTGTTGCCGACTTCCAAGATAAAAAATCTGGCTCCGGAAATCGTTACTGAAACGCCTTCTATAGACGAGATTTTAATATCAATAAGTAAAGGAGAAGGAAACCATGAGTAATATCCTCAAATCGATAAAGCTCGATCACAATATAATGAAGTCGCGTTATCCGATGTTCATCATTGGTTACGTGTTAGGGACTTTCTTGGCTGTGCTTTCCAAAACACCTATTTTTGGTGCCTTGATTGTCATGGTCATTTCGACGCCCCTTACCGGTCAGTACTTTTCCATATATGAAAAAAACAACCTCGAAAAACTGTATGGAGTATTGCCGCTCAGGAAATTCGAAGTCGTCATAGGTAGATATATATACGCCTCGTGCATCGTCGTCATAAATGGTATCATCGCCGCGGTACTGGCATATATCGTTTCGTTTTTAACTAACAAGGGAATGAGCAGCACTGAATCCCTGACCTATTTGTCCGCCGGTTTTTTTTATGTCTGCCTGATGATTGCGGTAGTATTTCCGCTGTATTTCAAATTTGCATTTTCCAAAGTATATATTTTTTCCAACCTGCCGTTTTATCTGATTTTTATACTCACCTTCGTCTTTACGAGAAAAACGAACCTTCTGCAACAGACGAGCCCAGGGTTCCAGTATCTGACTTCCAGCCTTACAATAGCGGCAATCGGGTTTGGCCTGGGGTTGATCCTGCTGGCTCTTTCATGCCTTTTATCCTGCGCTCTTATTGAAGGAAACCGGGCGGCAAGCCTTCCCGCGGAAACGCCCGGCAAACGCCTGTATTTCGCCGACAACCTGCGCACGTGGATGGTGATACTCGTCGTGCTGCAGCACCTGGGCGAGATTTTCGGCTTGTATTTGTTCCTGATGCTGAACCAGGCATACTTCATGGGCCTGCTATTTCTGCTCGCGGGGTATTTCACGCCCGGGTCGTATGAACGCAAGGGGCCCGGAACCTTCCTGAAAGACAGGCTGCTGCGGCTCGGAATCCCCACGCTCGTTTACGTCTTCATAATCAGCCCCCTGGAGAAATGGGGCAGCCATCAAATAACGCAGAAGCCCATCGGAAATCTGTTTGCCTTGGATCAGATGTGGTTCGTGGTGATGCTGCTCGTATTCGACCTGGGCTACCTCGCGTGGCGGACGATTGTGAAAAACAGGCCGGAGCGCCTGGCGGACGGCGCGCCCAAGAAGCTTACGTTCCCCAAAGTCGCCCTCTTCACGCTGGCGCTGGTGGCGGCCAGCTACCTGCTGAGGATCGTCATGCCATACGGCATACCCGTGCTCGAATTCCCGTCGCTTGGGTATCTGGCCCAATACCTGAGCTTTTTCCTGATAGGAATGCTTGCCTTCCGGCGGGACTGGCTCCGCACGGTTCCCGGCTCGCTCGGGCAGCTTGGCTTCGTTCTAGCTGTGCTCGCAACGGTCATACTGTTCCCCACGGCGGTGTTTATCGGCTCCGGCAGCAAGTGGATAGGCTACGGGAGCTGGCAGTCGGCCGTATTCGCTCTGTGGGATTCGATCTTCGCCGTGGGAATAAGCCTGGCATTGATTACTTTCTTCCGCCGCTTCCTCGACGGCGGGAAGAAATTCGGCCGGTTCCNNTCCTTCGCCGTGTACGTCATCCATGTGCCGGTCATCGTTTTCCTGATGCTGGCGCTACGTGGCTTGCAGATGGCGACGCTGCTGAAGTTTGGCCTGGCGGTGGTCGTGTGTCTGCCGGTCTGCTTCGGCATAGCCTGGCTTATACGGAAGATACCGTATGTGAATAGAATATTGTAAG
>OMOF01000167.1 GCA_900290375.1 Candidatus Desulfosporosinus infrequens | reverse complement strand
TGTATAACTTGATTTTGGGACTCTATGACTTTTCCCGTAGTCATCCGTGGCCAGATCAATGGCTAACGGACTTAAAAGAGGCTTTCCTGTTATCGCCTGGGATTGAAATTGATGATTTGCCTTGGTCAGAGCTGATTCGGGGAAAAGTCGTTTTAGAACTAGAGCAGGGGAAACAATTGTTGGAAGGATTGGAACGGGAAGCATGCATGCCAGAGAATATTCCAGAGTATGCAGCTACTTTTGCGGCAGATATTGTATTGCTGGATGAAATTTTGGCTTCTGCTCACCATTCGTGGCAAAGACTTGCGGATATGATGGTTTGTTATAAGTTTGAAACCATTGCCAAAGCGCCAAAAGGCACAGCGGAGGGGACAAAAAAATATTTTCAAAAAGCACGGCAAAAGGTAAAAGACAAGGTAAATGATTGTAAGGTGAATTATTTTGATCGTCCAGCGGTAGAACTCTTGACTGATATGAAATTGATCGGGCCATTAGTGGAAACCTTAGGAAAGATTATCATTGCTTTTGGCGAAGGGTTTGCCAAGGCGAAGAGTGAAAAAGGAATGCTGGATTTTAACGACTTAGAACATTTTTGTTTAAAGATATTACTGGATTCTCAGGCTAAAGCTGGGGATGTGAAACCTTCTCCTGTAGCGTTGCTATTACAGGAACGATTTGCCGAGGTGATGGTGGATGAATACCAAGACACCAATGGCGTACAGGAGACGATTTTAAGCTTGGTCGCAAGTAAGGAAAAGGCAAATTTGTTTTTAGTGGGTGATGTAAAGCAAAGTATTTACCGCTTTCGCTTAGCAGAACCTGAATTATTTATGGAAAAGTATCGTCAGTATCCAGCAAAAGGGGAGGAATATACACGGATTGATTTATCTCAAAATTTCCGTAGCCGTGCTGGAGTGTTGCATGGCGTCAATTTTTTATTTTCTCAACTCATGACGCCGCGCGTTGCAGAATTAGAATATGGTGAAGCGGAAAGATTGAATCCAGGGCCAGATTATCCTGAAGAGGCAGGCAATATACTGGATGGCCCGATCGAACTTTGCCTGATTGATCGTGATGATAGTGAGGACTTGGTAGAGAATGGGCAAGGGGAAGAGGGTGAGGGCAAGGAAGAAATGGCGGTAGAACTAGCCGCTGAGGGCGAGTTAAGTGGTTTTGAATTAGAAGCTCGTTTGATGGTGAAAAAAATTA
>OMOF01000244.1 GCA_900290375.1 Candidatus Desulfosporosinus infrequens | reverse complement strand
CAAAATCAGTATAATAACATTTAGCCTTTTAGCTAATTTAGAAGGTGCAGACTCTAACGAAAATCTTAAACAAATGGCCCCTACTAGCAATAATAATAGAAAAACTATTACACTATTATGTGTTCCCGATGAGCCGTTCGACCATGGTGTTTGATTTAGGAACTTAAAAATATAATCCCCTATTGACCATCCGTTAGAAAATTGTATCATTGACGTTAACGAAACGAAGATTATTAACAAAGAGCAAACTGTACCAACTACCCATTTTTTCATTTATCCACCTCAAATCACGGAGTTTACAGTCATATGATATGCAACACAAGGAATTTCCGAGATGACCCACAAGTCAACCAATCTTGACCTAAACTGAACATCATAAGAAGTACGCGTTCAGCATTGAGCCCCAACGGCGTTCGCCCGAGACGAGGGCCGCAAGGCCCTTAGCCTACGTTCTCCTTCTATTTTAAATAATCAAGCCAATCTTGCTTGTCAGAAAATACTCCTCTCACCCCCATTCTACAAGATTCGAAATGTTCCTTAACGCCCCCTAACTACACTCGTGTGTTCCTCTAATTCACTATAATCAGTACTCAAAACATCCGATAGCAATCTGTGATCATGAAGTAGGTTGATTAGAATGCGCTCATCTTTAGTCTGGGTAGTATGTGCATTGGTGAGAATACTGCGAGGTCGATATATAGGAGAATCTTATATCTTTAAGATTTTAAATATCTTTTGATCGCATTCCTGACTAACTGTCAAAGAAGAAATGATTGTAATTCCAAGTCCCACCGAAACCAGCTGTTTGATCGCCTGAGTACTGCCCAATTCCATCGTTATATTCAACTGATTTGTATCAAAACCTCTTTCTTTAAGTGCCATTTCCTTCACCTTGCGAGTTCCAGAACCGTCCTCCCGTGTTACTAATCGTTCATGTGGAAGTTATGCTAAACTGATACTGATTCTAGACGCCCAAGGATGAAAATAGGGAACTACAACAACCAACTCGTCTTCCCAGAAGCTCTCCACATCAAGGTCCTTATGCCGGGAGATTGGTCCTTCGATTAGGCCGATATGCATTTTTTCTCCAAAACGTCTTGAGCAATCAACTCTGTATTAGCAATCTTTACTTTAAAGTCCACGTCTGGATAAGTCCTATACAAAAACGCCAGAATATTGGGAAGTATATATTCTCCAGGCTTCCCCTCCCAGAACTTTTTCATAAAAGCTCACTGCTTCTTCGCAGTTTCCGTTGAAGAAAAAATATGGCATTAGCCAATTACTCATATTAACCTCCATTCCGCCGCTAACGCTGGCGGCACAAATAGTAATGAAAAATAGTGCGCNNTTATTACAAAGAGAAGATATACTACAAAGCACGGTGAGGTAAGTCGTAGACTGCTCTTCTCAGCTTAAATCAG
>OMOF01000752.1 GCA_900290375.1 Candidatus Desulfosporosinus infrequens | reverse complement strand
TTTCGTCTTTCGGGAATCTCATACAGCCTAGTCCGAATTTAGACACTTTGAGCTCTGTTTTTCCATATTGAATATATTTCATATGGCTCACTCCGTTTCTTTTTACATCAACGTTAATAGTATAGAAGTTAAAGTCCACTCTAAGTCAAGAGAAAAATAAGGTACCTCTAGTAGAATTTGCAACCCGCTTACATAGTAAAACGGCAACAACAACCATAGAGGATGACTCCGATACTATTCTAGCTACTCATTAATGATTGAGAAGATGAGTATAGGCTGATTAGTGGCGTAGGGTAAGACAAGCTTATAGTAAGATAGAGGTTCGTTCGAAGACAGCTATTTTTTTTCAAAAGTGTGTTAGCTGTTGTTGATTCTCAACGCAAATTCTCACAGAATATATCTTGTCAGAGCAGAACTAAATAAAGGTGATTTATTTATGTATGAAGAATGATCTAGATAATGATGGAGCTTAAGTAGTTGCAAATAACTGAGAAAAGAAGAGAAGGGGAAGATATTGAACGCACACAAAAAAGTAGCAAGTGGGGCAGTTGTAGTTGCATTAATTACAGTCATTGTAGTTTGGCTTTTATATTCTGTAGGATATCGATTGACAGCCTTAGATGCCAGCAAAGCGAATTCTTATGTTGGTAGGCAAGCCGACCTCTTAGGTAGTATTGATTATGATTGGGCAAAGGTGTATTTTTTTAACACACCTAAAGATGATCGTACAGTTTTGGCAATTAAAGAAGGGCTTTTATGGAAAGCCCCAACTACCAGTTATATTAATCATAATTCAGATATCGTTCAAACAGTCGGTTGGATAAGCTTAAATGAACCGAAAGGTCAGGTAATGGCTATGGCGATAGTTACTTCTGATCCAAGTGTATCTTACGTAGAAATCGGTCCTTCTACTGATAAAATTAGGAAAGAGGCTAAGATTGGTGTGCCTATGTTATTTTCTTGGAAAAAGGTAATCGATTTCAACGACTTAGAGCCTACCGCGTATTCCAAGAATGGGAAACCCCTTTATAAATATAGGTTTCCAAAGAATACTAATACAGTTAGTACAGCTGATATTAGGTGGTATTCGGTAAATGGAGCAAAGTAGTCAATGTTGGGTTAAACTGAAAGATAATAGGGTTGTGAAAGAAATTCTCTGGTGATCGATTCAGCGTTTAATTATAACGTTATATGTCCTTGACCAAAAAGAAGAATGAAAGGAAGTTATTCAAATGCAGAACCATCAAGTGGGAAAAGCTTGTGAAAGTGGATATTTAACAACAATAAATTCACCATAACCTAAACGTTGCATTGTCATATCGCTGGAGTAGGTAATGCTTATTCTAATGAAGCATTGTTTGGTTCGGGTATTTTGCCCACCCGTTTGATTTCAACAATTAGTAGTGCTGAGAGGGTAAAATTGTATGATTCTTTAACGCTTCTAATTTTAATCCCCGTATGTAACAAGATGAGAGGTAATTTTCCTCTCATCTTGTTTTGCATGTGCATGTTGCTATTGTAGGTCGAATAATTACAGGTTGACAACCCTAGAAGTGGGAGAGTTCATGTCAGATCTGCAAATGATATGATTTACAACTTTAACGACAGTGGCGGGTGAGCGGGTCAGTTTGACCACTCGGAACTCTCTGGATTTTTCACCGTATAACACGTTTAGAATATCCAAGATCTTTCCTTTGGCGGTAATGAATGTTGCTTCATTACTAGCACCACGCAGCTCTGGTGCCCATAGTTGCTCAATTTCCTGACCTAAATTTGATAGTTCGGAACGGAAATGCCAAGACATAAGGACCCTCCTCAATTCTCTCATTGTTTACTTATTCTATCAAAAAAGTGTTAAACTTAATTATTAGTTTGTAAAGTGTTCGTAAAACATAAAACTTAACACACACGATGTCATTATATGTTATCAGAAGGCTTTTGTTAAATATTTCCAGTCTGAATCCGAAGAACTCTATTTCATATGTACTTGTTAGGGAAATAACTCAATTCAAGGAAGGAGG
>OMOF01000174.1 GCA_900290375.1 Candidatus Desulfosporosinus infrequens | reverse complement strand
GTGACCTTCGCCAAGCGCTATCACAAGCTTAGTGCGACCATCGATTTAGAACAAATTTATGATGAGTTTGTGGAAACGACACTCGATGAACTTGATTACATCAAAGAGGGACGACATGCCGATAGGTTCCGAGCGAATTTCTCTGGAGACTCTCGAATCGGCGTGCCTGAAGTGTATTGGGAATACACGACGAAACATGTGCTGACAATGGAATATGTCGCGGGCTATAAAGTCAACGATTACAAGGCTTTAGAAAGGATCGGGTTAGATCGAGCACAGCTTGCGGATACGTTGATTTCCGCTTATGTGCAGCAATTACTGAGTGACGCATTTTTCCATGCTGATCCTCATCCAGGTAATTTAATCGTTAAAGACGATGGAACACTCGTCTTCATCGATTTCGGAATGGTGGGTCGGATTGAGAAAGGTATGCGGGAAGACTTGAGGACTTTCGTCATGGCCTTATTTAAGAAGGATACGAATCAAATGGTGATTGTCTTTGAAAAACTCGGTTTCCTTCGACCCCACGCTGATAAACAAACTTTAGCTAAAGGGCTCAAACTCGTCTTGGGGAATATCTTTGAGGATCCGAACTTGAGTAAAATCAATTCGGAGGAACTCCTTCTAGAATTAAGAGAATTTATGTATTCCATGCCGTTTCAAATTCCAGCTCGAACCTTGTTTTTAGGCAAATCCCTGTTAACGATCATGGGGATATGTAGTGGATTGAACCCTAAACTCGATCTTATCAAGACACTTCGACCCTATGCGGAGGAGTTACTAGCGGGAGAAAACTCAGAAACTGGTACTCAAGGCTTTATTCTAGACCAAGCAAAGAAAACACTCACAGAGGTTATCACTTTGCCTGAAAAGTTAAATCGGCTGATTACTGGGTTAGAAGACGGTGAGATTAGACTTCATCCGTCCAGGAGTTTTGAGTTAAATCTCTTGCAAAACCAAAAGGATCAGGCAAGCCGTATAGTAAGTGCAATTTTTAGCTGTGGATTCTTAATCTCAGGCGTTATTTTGCTTGAGGGCCCCTATTCTAGGGTTGGATTGCTGCTAATTCTCATTTCAGCTCTAACTTTAGCCACATTTCTGAAACGCAACTCAAACACGGCGGGGCAAAAAAGATTGGGCCGAAAAAGCAGGGCCATGAGAGGATCTTCAGAATTTCATAGACCGCGGTTTCATCCCTAACAAAAACTTTTTGGAGATTTGCCCTGTCGTTTTGGAGAGACTTTTAAAGTTGAGGTCCATGTAAATTAATATAGCATCAGAAAAGGAGAGGTATTTATGAGTTTAGAAAATTTTAAGTTTACCTACGAGGAAAATGAAGAAGGTTTCACAGTGACCCTAAAGGGGGACAAAGCAAAACTGAGAGCAAAGTTGGAAGCGTTTGAGGCGTTCCTAAATTTTGCAGAGAAAGCAAAGCAAGCAGGTTGCGAGCATCATGGCGGCAGTTCCCCTCTTCATGAGTTTCTTAAAACCATGCACAAACACCATGCGCATCATGGTGAGGGACATGGGCACTGTGATCATCACGGTCATCACGGTCACCACGGAGAGCACTCCTTTAAACACGGACATGGTGAAGAATCTACTAAGAGTGAGGCTTCCGTCAATCAAAACGAGGAAACCAAAAAGACTGAAGAATAATTTGCTAGAAAGAGAAGCTCTACCCTGAAATTACCTCAGGGTAGAGCTTCTCTTGTTTTCTTAATGCCCATAGTTCTGGATACTTAACTCTCTAGCAAAGGTTTCATCCAAAAATGTCCTTCGAAGCCTTTGAAGAAAGGACCGTTGCTGGACTTGTTGGAGCAAAGTTTGGCGTTGCACTAATCTCATTCATGCCAGGACTTGATATGCAGAAAATTTCACTTATTCGCGTCCGTGAACCTTATTGTTTAATAGTCATTCAAATGGTTTGGCGAACAAATTTGTATATGTCGCCTGCCGTAATATATTTTAAGTCTTAAGAATTAGTGACAACCTTGATTTCAGGGTTATAAATTATGCACGATATTATCTCCAATTAAGTTTATTCGGTTGTAACCAAATAAGAAACTACCACTATTAAAAAGATAATAATCTTCTTCTTAACTCTTCCGAGACTCTTGAATTCAGCCAATTTTGTAATCAAAAATATGGGTAAAGAGAAATAGGTAAGTACAATAACACTAAAAATTAAGGCTTTGAATATCAAAATCTGAATCCCCTCAATCTTGTTGAAAACATTTCTATTTTCCATGTTATTGATTTTCGAACGACGATCTTTGAAGGCAACGATTATATGACAAACAAAATGTTTTCTCCAGGACCTTGCCCCCCTGAAAGGACAACCTTTGCCATGGGATGCTTTTCCAGATAGTCTAGACCCTTTTGCATTCTCTCCCAAAGTGACGAGGAAAGTTGTTCTCCATTCAGACCTGCCCCCAAAATAATTAGATAATCCGCCTCGACAACTGGGTCAGGTTGGGAATAAATAATGATCGTTCCTTCCACCACAAGAAATGAAATCAACCCAATCAGGAATAAGGAAAAGACAACCTGGCGGGCCTTTGAAGACCATGGTCCAATTTTTCCCATAGGCACGAATTTTCGGAAGAAAGCTTTGACTGAACTCCAAAGGATCAACAATCCTCCCACGACCCCTGGTAAAATCGTCCCCAGATTAACTCCCCCATTATAAAGAAGGAGCAGAAAAGTATCTAAAATTCCGATAATGCCCAAAAACAGAAGTAGCCCTCTCAAGATTCGATTGATTTTCATATAGCTCCTCCCTTTATAGATTTCTTCTCAACCACCAGGCCTAAAAAATCCCTAAAGTAATTGACAATACCCTCGGCAAAAACTCTTCCATTTTTGCCCACATGCTCAAGTATTTCCTTTAAGCAGCCTTCCAATAATTTGATTTCTACATTTTCTTGTTCATACCTGCCAGTTTCTGTTTCTATTTACAATATCCTTAAAATTTTAGAACTTTAGTCTCATAACTACCATTTAATACTTTTTCAATATGAAAAACAGGCCATTGTGCCAAGGTGAAGCGGCTATGATACAAACAATATATACGACAGCATAAGCTTTCAGCTTCACAATATGAGTGTAAAGGCAATAAATCCCGGCCCAAGCCATGAGCACTGATATTTCCTACTTCGAACCAGAGCAGGCCGATATAAGCAACCTTGCCATTCACTGATCGACATTGTCCATTTCTTAGAGCATCATCGGTTGGATAAGCAGTTTTCGTTTTGGTCACTTTTCTTACCTGACGATGATACCCTTCAATAATATTAGTGTATAAATAACCTTTCTGATCTCTGGGGGATAGGTGAAAATACAAAATGTGTTGGTGTGAGAATTTTCTCAACCAACACATTTTGTATTTGTTCATCGAACTCTAAGCCTATGCCAATTTACACGGCTTCGTTCATCTGGATTATAACCTTAAATAAATCCCCATCTATTTCTAGATTAAAGCATCCTTTCTGAATTTCTATAAGACTCTTAGCAATAGATAAACCTAACCCGCTGCCCTGACTGCTTCGCGATTCATCTCCTCTTTTAAAACGTTCCATGAGCTCGTCAGTAGAGATATCCAGTTCATAGGCAGAGATGTTTTTAATCGTCAGAATTACCACAGAGCCTGAATCAATAATATTAATGTATACCCTTGAACCTGCCAGTGCATATTTAAAGATGTTTAATAACAGATTCTCAATAGCTCTCCATAATAATTTCCCGTCTGCGTTGATAAGTACTTTGTCATGAGAGCTAATCTTAAAATCTAAAGCACTTGCCTGGATTTTATCATCAAATTCTCCTAAGCCTTGGGTTATTAAAGATACCAAATCAATCTTTTCAAAGTTCACGGGTATGTTGCCGCTGGCAGCCTTAGTTGCTTCAAATAAATCCTCGGTGAGTATTTTTAACCGCTGAGATTTCTGGTCGATTATTTCTATATATTCTGCAGCCCTGGCTTGATCCTTTTCGTTTTTCAATAAATCAACATAGGTAATAATAGAGGTTAGGGGAGTTCTAATATCATGCGATACATTCGTAATTAACTCACTCTTTAAACGTTCACTCTTGATCTCATTGNNGAGTTTATGTCAGCAGCCAATCTGGCAAATTCTCCATCCCCAGAAATATTTATTGTATAGTGGAGGTCCCCTTCTTTTACTTGCTTTACACCTGCTTTTATGGCATTTAAGTCCTTTACTTTCTTGAGCGCTAGCCATGCAGCTGCGCCTAAAGTTATGGGGAAAATGAAGAAGGTTATAGCTACTATTATAGGATAGCCTATTGCTAATAAAACCACTTTTATAGCCACGCTGCCGCTATTATAGATTTGTTTGATAAAATCAAATAGTTTGGAAAAGATGCTATAGACTAAAGTATGTTTTATTAGTGTCCTGTTTTTTAAATGTTTTACAATAGATAAAACTAATATTAACTCTAGGGCAGCTATCAACAAAGTAATCGGAAATATAAGTTCATAGATCCTTGCACGGACCAATCCAATCATAGTCCCAATCCATATTGCGAGAAGCACAAGGCAAATCACGATCTTGATATCATTATAGATCCTATCGATAGAGTTTAAAGGGACACCTTGCTGCTCATCAGGTTTTCTGCCAATAACTAATAATAGATATATAAAAGCTACTGCTAGTGCTAAGACAAAACCTGCTATTTGATATATATCATTTCTGACCAATAGCTTGGTGGCATTCCAGGCCGCAATTCTAGGGTTTAAAAACTCATCTGTAAAGGCCACATACATAACATCCTGTGGTCCTAATTGATTAAGGCTGGGCACATGGTAATTGTTTTTAACTTCTTCGGGAAATATCTTCTGTTCAGAACTATCCGATATTAGATAAGACGGAAATGATTTGAAATAATCTTTAGCCTTGTTGGGAGTATTAAAAATTTCATTGGTGCCACTTTTAGCATAATAGACCAGACCTCTATATTCTGCTAATCTTTGCAAGGCTGCTCTATATTCACGGAGATCGTCCTGGATTAATTGATCCTTTCCGTTTAAAATCTTGTCAGCATAAACTTCTTTGAATACTTTATAATTCTCCACAGTGGTTAAATTAGGATTATAGCTCTTTGAATTATATTCAAAATCGTTATATAATTCTTGTTCTTTATTTTCCAGAACATCTGCAGTGATTGTACCGCCATTTAGGATGTTTTCCTCACTCTTATATTTGCCGGTAATCGCTTTTAAACTTTGAATCACATCACTGCTGTCATTCAAATAATCTTTACCCACAAAATAGCTGTCTTCAAAAGCAATTCCAAAATCGCTCCTGTGCAAGCCTACAACATTTACAGATATGGTTATAGCACTAGTGAAACATACTATGGCAATGACAAAAGCGGCTATCTTTGCTGTCAGTGAATGGCTATATTTTTTCCACTTTATATCCAATTCCCCACACCACCTTCAAATATTTGGGATCCTTCGGGTTTATTTCAATCTTTTCTCGTATTCTTCTGATATGTACCGCAACCGTGTTTTCCGCGCTAAAGGCAGTTTCTTTCCATACCCTTTCATAGATCTCATCAATCGAAAATACCCTGCCCGCGTTAGCTGTCAGCAGTTTTAATATTTTATATTGAACTGGAGTAAGTTTCACTTCCCCGCCATCAACAATTACTTGCTTACTCTCATCATCTATGACTAGTCCGCCGCTTTTATAGACATAGCTTTTGATTTCTTGACTACCCAGGCTGGTATATCTTCTCAGCTGGGACTTTACCCTAGCTATTAATTCCAGAGGGTTAAAAGGCTTGGTTATATAGTCGTCAGCGCCCATATTTAATCCCATTATTTTATCAGTATCCTCTGATTTGGCTGACAGCATGATAACCGGTATATTTTTAGCTTCTCTTATCTTAATAGTAGCCTTCAAGCCATCCATCTGCGGCATCATAACATCCATAATAATAAGCTGGATGTCATTTTCATCGACTACTTTCAAAGCTTCTAATCCATTTGAAGCTTTAAATACAACATAACCTTCATTTGTTAAATAGATCTTTATAGCCTCTAATATTTCTCGATCGTCATCGCAAACTAGTATCTTTATGACGTATCCCTCCCTTTTAATAAGTAAAACAAATTATATCACACCCTTTACTTTTTCCTTCTAGGCTATGATATCAACTAAATCTTACAGCAATATGGTCATATTTATTAAGAATTTCTTAATGTTAAAGGCATGCCAATTAAATTGACGTAACGTCAACGTCCCTTAAGGATACAAAAAAGATACCGGTTGAGCCCGGTACCCCCTTTGCTTAGAAATGAATTTATAACTAAACTATGCTGTCTCCTTTTCTTCGCGCCTGCTCATTTAAGCTGCTGATTATTCCGAAAAAAATCGTTCCAAGGGTCATTGCCGCCGATCCTCCGGAGTGCCTCCGCCATATTGACACCGTTGGGAGCCACCGTGTCCAGTTCATCCCACGCGATGGGCATGGACACCCCGGCTCCGTTCCTCGCTCTTAGGGAATAGGGGGCAATGCTGGTAGCACCTCTGCCGTTGCGAATCCAGTCGATGAAGATCTTGTTGATACGCTTAGCCTTTCTCACATTACTTGTGTAGCGGTCAGGCCACTTCTGCTCCATCACTTCGGCAACACGCCTGGCAAAATTGTGAAACCCATCCCAGGCAACGGTAGGTTTTAAAGGGACGACCACATGGTACCCTTTGCCGCCGCTGGTCTTGAGATAGGAGTTCAGGGAAAGTTCGGCAAGAATATTTTTCACATCCCGCACACCCTGGTGCACCCTGCTCAGATCCATTCCTTCATCCGGATCCAGATCAAATACCATCAGATCAGGTCTTTCCAGCTCGTCCACACGGCTTCCCCAAGTATGAAATTCCAGCGTGCCCATTTGTGCTTCGGCTATCAGCCCGGATGTATTCTCAATATAGAAGTAGTCTTCCATTTCTCCATCACTGGTGGAAATAGGGATGGTGACAATTCCAAGGCTTCCCGGACCGGGATGCTTCTTATAGAAGCAGGTCTGAGCGATGCCCTTGGGACAGCGCACAATACTGAGGACCCTACGGCTCACATAGGGCAGCATGCGCTCTGCCACCTGGGCGTAATACCGGATCACATCCCCTTTGGTGATTTCAGGGTCAGCAAAGATCACCTTGTCCGGGTTGCTGATCTTAATTCCTTCGATGATGATATTGTTGGCGTTTGCTTTCATGGGGCTCTCCGTTTCTTGAGCGGCTGATTGAGGCT
Source organism: Candidatus Desulfosporosinus infrequens (assembly GCA_900290375.1). Lineage (GTDB taxonomy): Bacteria > Bacillota > Desulfitobacteriia > Desulfitobacteriales > Desulfitobacteriaceae > Desulfosporosinus > Desulfosporosinus infrequens. The sequence continues at coordinate 10,816 of OMOF01000174.1, read as the reverse complement.
GTATTTCGTCGTCTGCTTTTTCCTTTTTAATATCCCTGGGATTCTTATCCGTCTGCAAACCTTTGAAGCTGGCCTGCCTTAACAAATGATCTTGGGTCCATTCGGCAAATTTAATTTCCGCGACTAACTCAGGTTCAAGCCAGGTGATCTTTTCCTTCGACCTGGGCTTGGGCGCGTCTTGGAAAGGGGGCTCCATTCTCTGTAGGCCTGCAAATTTCCCCTCCAGCTCTTTCAGGTCGGATTCGCTCAGGCCGGTGCCGGCACGTCCGGCATAGATTAATTCCCTGCCTGCATAGACGCCCAGGAGCAGGGAACTTACCCCGCTGGTTTTTCTAGCAGAAAGCGTATATCCACCGAGCACAAATTCCTGCCTTTGATCGCATTTAAGTTTGATCCAGTCGCCGTTCCTTGCTCCGCTGTAGACGGAATCGGCTTTTTTTCCTACTATTCCTTCCATACCTGCCTTACAGGCCGCGCGGAAACTTTTCTCGCCGTTTCCTTTCACATGCCGGCTGTAGTGGATGTTTTTAGGGGCATCCTTCAGCAAAGCTTCAAGTGTATCCTTTCTGTCAATCAGGCGGTGTCTCCGGAGATCCGTTCCATCCAGCGCCAGGAGATCAAAAACGATATAGGTCAGGTTTTTGGCCTGGGGATTTTTCAGATAGTTCTGCAGAGCCTGAAAATCCGTCTTGCCCGCTGCGTCCGTAATGGCCATTTCGCCGTCCAGAATCATCGCCCTACCGCCGGCCCATTCTGCGAGGGAAGAGACGACATCTTGGAACCGTTCGGTATAAGCATTGCCGTTCCTGGTGATAAGCAAGACGCTGTTGCCTTCAATATACGCCAGTATCCTATAGCCGTCGTATTTCAACTCATAAAGCCAATCTTCACCCTTAGGAGCTGTATGGACTAATTGGGCCAGCTGCACGCCAGTATTGCTGAAGGGGTTGCTCGTGATCTTCTCCTCTTCCCCTTCTTTAATTTCCGTCATGGTGCATCCGGTTCTGATGCTGGTGGTAAATTCTGAAATCCCGTCGCCAGTTTTGGCATACTCATCTTTTTCTTTAAGCAACAGCCAGTTATCCTTCGTCTCACCCGCTTTCCCTTTCAACCGCACCAGAGCCCACTTTCCCTTAAGTCTTCTTCCGTTCAAAACAAACTTCAGCACACCTGCACGGAGCCCGTCTTCCACATCCCCATTGGGTTCCCAGTACCCTTCATCCCAGAGCATGACGACTCCGCCGCCATATTCCCCTTTGGGAATTGTCCCCTCAAAGTTTCTGTATTCCAAAGGATGCTCCTCCACCTGTATAGCGAGCCTCTTGTCCCGGGTATCACAGGAAGGGCCCTTGGGCACTGCCCAGCTCAATAGAGCTCCGTCCCATTCCAAGCGGAAATCGTAGTGATCTCGGCGGGCTAGATGGTGCTGGACGATATACCTCAGACCCTCTTGGGCAACTTCTGTTATCCCTTCCGGTTCCAAGGTTCTTAAAAAATTCCTTTTGTGGTTGTACTCGTTGAGTTTTGCTGTCATATAATTACCCTGGTTCCTTCTCATATATCATTATGAAAACACCTTCGCAGCTATTGTTTCCAATAGCAGCGACGAATACCTCCCATATAATGTAATATACAACAAATTCAGCTTTACGCCAAGTTATTCAAGACCTTCCATCGCCGGGGTAAACCCACGAAAACGGCGAGAGAGCGAAAATATTGTTGCCAATCGCCTTTATCTCCCATAAAAACTCCATCAAGAGCAACCCTCCGAACAATCCCCAACTGACCGGTGCCGCTGCCCGGGGCGCAAAGCCATATAGAAATACCGTAACCGACGCTATCAGCCATACCACGGGCAACCGTGCAAGGCTGGAAGCAAAATCGCCGATGCAAAAACCAAAGAGCGCGATGGCCGCCGCACTGCCGATAAAGGTGATCAACAGATGACCTGTCGCATACCGAACGCGCGAAGCTGCGCTGGCCAATACCAATTCAGTTCGGGTCATAGATTCTTCTTCCCGCATACGCAAGATCGCCATGATCGCATAGGCGGTCAGAACCTGCGTCAAGATATAGGCCAGTATCGCGAGAAAGGCGCGTCCGGCTCCGCCTAAAACTGCCGATAATCCGGGCAGGAAAGCCGTGCCTTCAAGCATGTTGTTTATCTTCGGCACGAGCGACGCGATAATCAAGCCCATCACAACGTAGGCTGCCACCCAAACAAGAATCCGTGAATTTCTCCTTGCTTCACAGGAAACCAAAAAGACTGAAGAATAATTTGCTAGAAAAGAGAAGCTCTACCCTGAAATTACCTCAGGGTAGAGCTTCTCTTGTTTTCTTAATGCCCATCAACACAATAACAGGTTTTCTTGCCACCACTCCACCTTTAACTCAGGACTACCTTCAGCTTTTCCACTAATGGAATATCAGCAGGGGCAAAATCATATGAATCCAGTTCCTGGCGAGTAACCCATTCGAAGCTGCTGTGCACACTCAACCTGAAGTCACCCGAAATCCACCGGCACCAGAAAGCTATCAGCTTAATAGTTCCGCTCTGATACGCGAAGATGCTTTCACCGAAGAGTTCCAAAACGTCGATATCAACATCTAGCTCTTCTCGGATTTCTCGTTTCAGGCATTCCTGAGGAGTCTCAGCAGGTTCGATTTTACCACCGGGAAACTCCCATTTGCCGGCTAAATTCTTACCAAGAGCCCGTTGGGCGATCAGGACCCTGTTCTCCTTGATGATAATTGCAGCGGTTACTTCCTTCATAATTCAGTCCTTTCCTCTACCGTTAGAGTAACACAGTATTTGGTTTTTAGTTGCCGTTATTATAATTGGGTAAGTTCTACTATAACCGCTAAATGCCTAACCCAGCACCTTTTCTAATTGTTGTCAATTATAGCCTAGCATTAATTATTAAATATTACCAGTCGGATTATTCCGTCACCCAACTTTGTCCTATTCCACTCGCGGTTACGTTGAGCCTTCGATCTTTTGTCCAAATACAATAAAATTGTCGGTCTCATCCTACACGCACTGTCTGTAGGAGCTGTAATACTTCATTTTGCTGATATTCTCGGAGAACCCGATAGGAAAAAGGTAGGTAGCTTAAATAGTCTAACCAACATTTTGACCAAGGTGTATTGACATCTTACTACAAATAGATTAGAATCATGAACAATAGTTACATAGAGATTCAACACAATGAAGGGAACTCCTAATCTCATGTTGTATAGAGAGCTGACGGTTGGTGAAAGTCAGTCGAACATGTTTAAGGATTCCATCCTGGAGTGGCCAATGATGAATTGCGACGGGTTCCGCCCGATAAAGCGGATACGAGTTGGCTGGATTCTATAGAATTCGGCAACATGGGTGGCAACGCGGGAATAACCTCTCGTCCCTTTATTGGGATGGGAGGTTTTGTGTATTTTTAAAACCTTGGTAAATTTGCTAAAAATGAAAGGTTATAAGGAGGTGAGTCAATATTTACCACACGCTGCCGTCCGAGGAGTAAATTGTTAGTAGAGTTTATGAAGAAATTTGAAGCAGACAATAAATAAACAATATAAGGAGTGGACGTAACAATGTTTAAGATAAACTGTTTAAATCCTATCGCCAATGTGGGAATAGATTTATTGACTGAAAAGTATGAAAAAGTCGATAGTTACAATGAAGCAACTGCACTTCTCGTAAGAAGCACAAGTGTTCACGATTTAGAATTACCCAGTTCTTTAGAGGCCATCGCCCGAGCCGGAGCTGGAGTGAATAATATTCCCCTTGATAAATGTGCTGAAAGTGGCATCGTGGTCTTTAATACTCCAGGCGCCAACGCAAATGGAGTAAAGGAAATTGTTATGGCCGCCTTAGTGATGATTTCTCGCAACCTAGTGGATGGAATTAACTGGGTAAGTTCTGTTAAGGAAGAACCAGAGCTTGCCAAACTTGTTGAGAAAAAGAAATCAAAGTTTGTCGGATCAGAAATCATGGGGAAAAAACTTGGAGTCATAGGACTTGGGGCTGTTGGAGTTTTAGTTGCTAATGCAGCTAATAAGCTAGATATGGAAGTCTACGGATATGATCCATTTATTTCTGTTGATACTGCTTGGAAGCTCTCTAAATATATTAAACATAGCAAATCGGTCGATGAGATTTTTAGAGAATGTGATTTCATTACAGTTCATGTGCCTTCAACCGAACAAACAAAAGGGATGTTCAACGCTAAAAGCTTTGAAATCATGAAGGATGGAGTTAATATATTAAACTTTTCAAGAGATACTTTAGTGAATGAAGACGATATGATTGAAGCTCTGAAGTCCGGAAAAGTGGGTAAATATGTCACGGATTTCCCCAATCCCAAGATAACTACCATGGAGCAAGTCCTTGCTATTCCACACTTAGGTGCATCAACGAGTGAATCAGAAGATAACTGTGCTATAATGGCCGTTCGGCAAATAATGGATTACCTTGAAAATGGAAATATAAAACACTCTGTGAACTATCCAGACTGTGAGATGGGTGTCTGTACTCATGCTGAGAGAATTGCCATTAACCATAGAAATATTCCCAATATGCTCAGCCAATTTACAGCAACATTTGCTAAGGAAAACATTAATATTCCCGACATGATTAATAAAAGTAAAGGGCAGTATGCCTATACTATTCTCGATATTGACTCACCTTCCACCCCAGAAATAGCTAAGAAACTCAGAGAAATTGACGGGGTTTTAAAAGTTAGAATTATTAAATAACTAAATGCTTGGAGGAAGGAATTTTTGGCTACTATTAAACCTTTTAAAGCATTGAGACCGAGAGAAGACGTTGCAAGTAGAGTGGCTGCACTCCCCTATGATGTGTATAATCGTGAAGAAGCTTTAGAAGAAGTATTAAAGGAACCTCTATCGTTCTTAAAAGTTGATAGAGCTGAGACACAATTTGCAAAGGACTTCAGCCCTTACGATGCGAAGGTCTATGCAAAGGCACGGGATATCCTCCAGGATATGATGCATGAAGGCCTATTAATTAGAGAAGCTAACGATTGTTACTATGTCTATGAACTGATTATGGATGGCCGTTCCCAAACGGGCTTAGTTGGCTGTGCAACGATTGACGACTACCTAAATAATATCATCAAAAAACATGAGAAAACGAGAGAGGACAAAGAGATCGATCGTACAACTCATGTCGATGTTTGTAATGCTCAAACTGGACCTATATTTTTAGCCTATCGTTCTCGGAAAACCATTAATGACGTTGTGGATCTGATCAAGAAGACAACTCCCTTATACGATTTTGTTGCTCCTGATGGAGTGAGACATGTGGTGTGGAAACTAGATCAGGCAAGCGACATCGAACTAATATCCACAGAATTTAAAACTCTAGACAGCATCTATATTGCAGATGGGCATCATAGAACAGCTTCAGCAGTAAAGGTTGGTTTAAAACGAAGAACTGCAAATCCTAGGTACACTGGAAATGAGGAATTCAACTTTTTCCTTTCTGTACTTTTTCCACATGACCAATTGATGATTTTAGACTACAACCGTGTGGTAAAAGATTTAAATGGATTGAACAAAGACGAATTTTTAAGCGAAGTAGGTAAAGCATGTTTTGTTGAAGAAATGGGGTTTGAACCTTTTCAACCTGCAGAGAAGGCAACCTTTGGCATGTATTTAGAAGGACTATGGTATAAGTTAACCGTTAAGGATGAGCTCCGTTCCGAGGACCCTGTTGAGGGGCTCGATGTTTCGTTACTTCAGAACCATATCTTAACTTCCGTTCTAAATATTAAAGACATAAGAACGGATAAAAGAATTGACTTTGTCGGCGGCATAAGAGGACTTAAAGAACTCGAAAAAAGAGTTAATTCTGATATGAAGATTGCTTTTTCAATGTATCCGACTTCAATCAATGAGTTGTTTGAGGTATCCGACGCGGATAGATTAATGCCACCTAAATCTACTTGGTTTGAACCCAAGCTTAGAAGTGGATTATTCATTCATGAGTTAAAGTGAGACGTTCCCCTTTATTAATAGCCCCCCTTTTTCATAGGATTGACGGCGTTTGGAACACTATTATAGCCTAAAAGCAGCTAAGCTTGACGAGAGCTTAGCTGCTTTTATTCATTTAATAACTATTTTCATAAATTGATCCTATTAGGTTTAACTTTTACTCACAGCGTTTTGCATGCTTCTGACATATTCATAAATATAAGAACCGGCGTTTTCGCCGTACTTCTCAATAATTTTGACGATTGCGCTGCCAACGATTACGCCATCCGCAATTTTCGCGATCTCCTCAGCCTGTTTTGGGGTGTTGATTCCGAAGCCCACGGCGATGGGAATAGTGCTCGCTGACCTAACAACCTCTATGATTGCCGGCAGGTCGGTTTTAATCTCACTTCTCATCCCTGTGACACCCATAGAGGAAACCACATAGATAAAACCGGTTGCCTCCTGCGCAATCTGTTTAATACGCTGTTCCGAGGTGGGCGCGATCAGGGAAATAACGTCAACTCCAAAACCTGCGGCCACTTCAGCCAGTTCGCCCTTTTCCTCATAGGGCAAATCAGGGATGATGATGCCGTCCACACCCAATTCAGCGCAGCGGGCGAAAAAGCGGGGGTACCCGTAATTAAAGACCGGATTTAAATAGGTCAGAAAAACCAGCGGCACTTCAGTTTTCTTCCGCACAGAAGCCACCAAGTCAAAAATCTTATCGACGGTTGCTCCAGCAGAAAGTGCGCGGATATTCGCCTCTTGAATGACCAGACCCTCGGCTGTGGGATCGGAAAACGGAATGCCAATTTCCACTAAATCAGCGCCACCTCGGATCATTTCCATAATAAATTCTTCGCTCTTGGCCATGGTAGGATCTCCACCCGTAACAAAGCCAATAAAAGCTTTCCCGTTTTTGAAGGCTTGTGCAATTTTACTCATCGATATTTACCCCCTTGTAGCGCGCGATGGCGGCAACATCCTTATCACCGCGTCCTGAAAGACATATAATAATGATTTGATCCTTATTCATAGTTCCGGCAATTTTCTGTACATGGGCGACGGCATGGGCACTCTCAATGGCGCAGATAATGCCCTCTGTGCGCGCCAAATATTCGAAGGCTTCCACTGACTCGTCGTCAGTTATGGGCACATATTCTGCCCTACCTGTATCGTGAAGGTTGGCGTGTTCCGGTCCGATCCCCGGATAGTCCAGACCTGCGGAGATGGAATACACAGGTGCGATCTGCCCATATTCGTCCTGACAGAAATAGGATTTCATGCCATGGAATACGCCTGGTTTCCCCTTAGCAATGGTTGCAGCATGCTTTTCAGTATCAATACCGTGTCCGGCTGCCTCACAACCAATTAACTTGACGGTTTCATCACCGATGAAGTTATAAAACATTCCGATTGAGTTGCTGCCACCCCCTACACAGGCCACCACAGCATCGGGGAGCTTGCCCTCGATTTTCAGGATCTGCTCTCTTGCCTCTTGGCTAATTACACTCTGAAAATCGCGGACCATCATCGGAAAGGGATGAGGACCCATCACAGAACCTAAAACATAATGGGTGTCATGCATACGGGCCGTCCATTCCCGAAACGTTTCGTTAACAGCATCCTTCAACGTCATGGTACCGCTCGTGACCGTGTTAACTCTGGCGCCTAAAAGCTGCATACGATAGACGTTTAAGGCCTGTCTGTCCGTATCTTCCTTGCCCATAAAAATCTCACATTCTAAACCAAGCAGTGCCGCCGCCGTGGCAGTCGCAACACCGTGCTGACCAGCACCTGTTTCGGCAATGACGCGCGTTTTGCCCATTTTCTTGGCCATTAGTACCTGTCCCAAAACGTTATTAATTTTGTGTGAGCCGGTATGGTTAAGGTCCTCACGCTTTAGGTAGATTTTGGCTCCTCCTAAATCCTTGGTCATTTTCTCCGCAAAATAGAGCAGCGACGGTCTGCCTGCGTATTCAACCAATAACTTATTCAGCTCCGCGTTGAACTCTGGGTCGTTCTTAAAGTACTCATAGCTTTTTTCAAGGTTGATGATTACATTCATCAGAATCTCTGGAATGTATTGGCCCCCGTGAATACCGTATCTGCCTTTAGCCATTTTGTATTCTCCTAACTATTTCTAAAATTTTGTCTCTGTCTTTCCTAGCATCTGTTTCTACCTATTTCTACCTGTCTACACCGCTACTTAAATCTGCGGATAAGAATTTTAATTTTAACTACTATTAAACAGAATCCCCTCGCAGAATACCAAGTTGTTCTTTCTTATTCTCGCTACGCATTAAGCTTTCGCCAATCAGTACCGCATCGGTCTTGTTTGCTTTCAACATAGCTACATCCTCAGGGGTTTTGATGCCACTTTCCGAGATGAATAAGATGTCCTCCGGCACTAAACTGCGTAGTCTGATGCTCGTCGTGATGTCAACCTCAAAGGTCTTCAGGTTGCGATTATTGACCCCAATCACTCTTGCCCCCGCAGTTAGCGCTGATCTGACCTCCTCCACTGTATGCGTTTCCACAAGGGCGGACAAACCTAGGCTATGGGCTATTTCCAGGAATTTTTGCAGGGTATCTGTGTCGAGCAGGGCACAAATGAGCAGGATCGCCGAGGCACCAATGATCTTGGCCTCATAAATTTGATAGCTGTCCACAATAAAATCTTTGCGCAGGAGAGGAATACTTACTGCTTGGCGGATCTCTGTGAGGTACCGGTCTCGACCATGAAACCAATGAGGCTCTGTGAGCACTGAAAGAGCGGCGGCTCCCGCTTGCTCATATTCCTTAGCAATCTGTATATAAGGAAAAGCTGGATCAATAATTCCTTGTGAGGGTGAAGCCTTTTTGAGCTCACAGATGAAGGATAGGCCTTCTGTTCTGAGAGCCTCTTCAAATGGAAAACCAGTAGTGGGGTCTAAAGCTTTGGCCTCTGAGGTAACTTGTTCTACAGGTTTTCGTTGTTTCATTTCAGCAACCCGTTCAACAGTTCGATTTGCTATTTTTTCCAAGATCATCTCATTACCTCGCTGGAAAGTCTCACGAAGTCTTCCAGTTTATTGATAGCCGCGCCACTATCGATGAGATCTTGGGCCATAGGAATTGCGGTCTTGATGGTCGCGGCTTTACCAGCCAGATACAAACACAGAGCTGCATTGAGAACGACGATATCGCGCTTGGCACCCTGCTCAGAGCCGTTTAAGATACTGCGGGTAATTTTTGCGTTCTCCTCAGCATCTCCTCCAACGAGCTCAGCCAAGGTACAATAGTTCAAACCCAACTCCTCCGGATCGAGGTGATAGCTGCTTAAAACTCCCATTTTAATTTCGCAGACTTTCGTCCTAGTCGTGAGAGTTGCCTCGTCCAACCCGTCGCAGCCATGGACCACCATGCCTCGCTTGACCCCGAGATTCGAGAGCACCTTGGCCAAAGGCTCCACAAGGTTTTCGTCATAGACGCCCATCAACTGCAGATTGGCCCCGGCGGGGTTGGCCAGAGGTCCTAGGATATTAAATATTGTGCGGATGCCCATTTCCCGTCGCACTGGAGCACAGTGTTTCATCGAGCTGTGATAGGTTTGGGCAAACATAAAACAAAGGTTGATTTCATCTAATATTTTCTGGCTATGCTCAGCAGTAATGGCTATCTTGATCCCCAACTTTTCCAAAACATCTGCCGCGCCACTTTTACTAGAGACACTGCGGTTGCCATGTTTTGCGACTGGAACTCCACCAGCAGCGACAACAAAGGCAGTCGTAGTCGAGATGTTAAAGGTTCCTACCTCATCGCCTCCGGTACCTACTATATCCATGACATCAAGAACAGGATTAAGATGAATAGCTTTCTCTCGCATAGCTAAAGCGCTGCCAGTGATTTCATCGATGCTCTCACCTTTCATCCGCAATCCCGTGAGGAAAGCACCCATTTGGGCATGCGTAGCGGACCCATCCATCATTTCCCCCATGACCGCTTTAGCAGTATCAAAATCTAAGTCCTCTCCTTTAATGACCTTGTAGATTGCTTCAACTATCATGCTGGATCCCTCCTAAGAAATTCTCCATGATGATTCTGCCCTGGGGTGTAAGGATCGACTCCGGATGAAATTGAACTCCATATACTTCATAATCTCTGTGTTTGACTGCCATAATTTCCCCGTCATCCGTGCGGGCGATGACCTTAAGTTCAGTGGGTATGGTGTCTTCGAGGGCGGCCAGCGAATGATACCGCGCACCTTGGATCGTTGCAGACAATCCAGCAAAAAGCTGACAATCCGTATCAATGTTTATATTTGACTGCTTACCGTGCATTAGCTCCTTGGCATAAGAAACAGTGGCCCCAAACCCCTCGCAAATGGCCTGATGACCAAGACAGACCCCTAACACAGGGACAATACCGGCAAAATGTCTGGCACTTGCAACACATACTCCGGCATCAGCTGGTCTGCCCGGGCCGGGAGAGAGAATAATTGCCTCAGGAGTAAGAGCCTCTATTTCTGGGATACTCAACTCATCATTGCGGATGACCTGAATATCCGGGTTGATGGAACCGATTAGTTGATACAGATTATAGGAAAAACTGTCGTAATTATCAATTAAGAGAATCATCAGTCGATAACCTCCTCAGACAGTTTCAGTGCGTTCATAACCGCTTGGGCTTTGTTGATACATTCCTGATACTCGTTTTCTGGCACGCTGTCGGCCACGATTCCGGCACCGGATCGAACAAACACTTTGCCATTTTTCTTAAAGGCGATTCGGATGGCAATACAGGTATCGAGATTACCAGTAAAATCAATATACCCAATCGC
>OMOF01000099.1 GCA_900290375.1 Candidatus Desulfosporosinus infrequens | reverse complement strand
CTCCTGCCCCTTGGAGCCACATCGGTACATGAGACCAACGAAAGCGAACGGCATCAAGTGGCATGAAAACCAGCCAAGCGAAGAATAACAGGTTCACCACCGCATACCACACTTTATCCCAGGATTTTTGGTCGCTTTTACCTATGCCCGTCATGCGTTCTGTTAGTAGACCAGGGTTGTACTTACTCAACCACATACTTAACGCTATTACGAAACCAAAAAACAGAATCAGATAAGCCCATCCTGCAATCCAGGCAACTGTACCAGCAGAAAGGAACAACGCGAGAGCAAAGACGACGAACATGCCAGCCACTTGTGCTATTAACATTTTTACATTAAGCATTGATATACCTCCCATGATTGGTAATGAAATTTCTAAAGCAGGAATAGAAATGTTAGAATTAATTCTCGTGCTTTCTTGAATACATGCCATATTTTAATAGTTCAAAGTATTGGTCTATTTCAAGCAAGAGTTGTTGGCAGAAAACATCAAACTGATCATTATCCGTAGCATCAGGTGCTGATAGTAAGTATTTATTTTGAATGCCCTCTAAAATCCACAAAATCGCCGAGATTGCTCGTTCTTTACTCACATCAGGGTTCAAGCCATCTGATGACCACACTCTTACTACATTAGCCATATAATCATTGGTTATCATCGTAGTCGTTCTAGCTATCTTCGAATATATTGGGTGTTCTGGATTTCTGATAATTCGCAAAAATAGTCGATACATTTCAGGATGCTTCTTATAAACCATAATTTTTTGTAAAGTAATGTATTTTAGAAAGGAGAACAAGTCATCAAACCGTTCCATATTATTAATCGAAAATAGCTCAACGACTTGTTTTAACACCATCTCACACACGTACAAGAACAGAGACTCTTTATCCTTAAAGTATTTGAACAATACACCTTTAGAGATTCCCGCTCGGTTCACTATGCGATTAGTTGACGCAGTCTCAAATCCATAAGATGCAAATTCTTCGAGACAACTGTTTAATATATTAGTTTGTTTTTCGGATGGTAAGTTTAGAAATTGTTCTGAAGGCATAATTGGTTTCTCCATTCGAAATATTCGTGACTATGTGGTCATGAATACTATATAGCTCTACAATTACAATGTCAATTCATTGTTATGGATACCTAATATACAATATCACGTTAGGAATATTTTTGTCCTCTGGTGACATAATACGTACTGCTTGCCAATCAATAGAAAGCATAGAGAAAGGGCTAGGTGTGAAATCAATCACCTCGCTTTTTTCATTTGTTTTTTCCATAATGCCAACACCTATATTTAAATAGTGTTTTGAGGAGGAACGTCATAAAGCGAATCATGCCCCAATTTAGCCGCGGCACAGGTAGTAAGTAAACAACCAGGGCTTTAGTTAAGTGCTCTGCCGAAGACCCTGAGTATACAAAGAATGATGTTGTTGATATTATGTATCCGTGATGTTGATATAAAGAGGGTGAAAATCGCGGGAAAATTTGTTTTGTATTTCGACGAAATTGATAAGGGATCATTATCATCCGTTGGTGGTAAAGGAGCCAACCTTGGAGAAATGACGAAAGCAGGGTTCCCTGTGCCACAAGGTTTTTGCGTAACGACTTCAGCGTATCAAGCTTTCATTCAGATCAGCAATGACATGAGTAACTTCTTTACTGATCTTGACCGTATCGATGCTGATTGCTTGAATGAAATTCGTCTAATGGGGAAACAAATTCGCAGTCATTTAGAAAGTATATCAATTCCAGATGATATACAATCCGCAATATTGGAAGCTTGGCAGCGTTTTGGACAGAATAAAGCATATGCGGTTCGTTCCAGTGCGACAGCAGAAGACTTGCCGACTGCTTCATTTGCTGGTCAGCAAGAAACGTATTTAAACGTACGTGGCCAAGAACAACTCCTTGAATCCGTAAGGAGTTGCTGGGCATCATTGTTCACAGACCGAGCTATTTCTTATCGCGCTAAAAACGGCTTCGATCATCGCCTAGTATTTCTTTCAGTGGTGGTTCAAGAAATGATTTTCCCTGATATATCTGGAATCATGTTCACAGCCAATCCAATCACAGGGAATCGGAAAGTTACCTCCATTGACGCGAGTTTCGGACTAGGAGAAGCTTTGGTATCTGGTCTTGTATCGGCAGACCTATATCAGGTTCGAGACAGTAAAATTATCGAGAAGAAAATCTCCAATAAAAAACTTGCTATTTACGCGGTTCCTGAGGGCGGGACTGTCACTAAAGATCTACTACCTGAACAGCAAAAGGTCCAAGCTCTACCAGATGAACGGATCATTGAGTTAGCCGAACTTGGTCGGAAGATTGAAGGCCATTATGGATCTGAACAGGACATTGAGTGGTGTTTTGCAGACGAAAGATTTTATATCGTCCAAAGCCGACCGATAACATCTCTATATCCTATCCCTTCATTTTCAGACAATCAGCTGCACGTTTTAATATCAATCGGACATATCCAAATGATGACCGAAGAAATGAAGCCTTTAGGGATATCGATTTTTCAGACTGCCATTCCGATAGCTCTTGAGGCTGGTGGAAGAGTATTTGCAGACATCACACCTATGCTTTCCATAAAGCTATTGCGAAAAAAACTCCCGCTAGCGCTCAGGCATATGGACGATCAACTTGGAGCTGCCTTAGAAGAAGTAGTAGACCGTTATACATCTCAGTTTCCGTCAAAACGCATTCCAATTCGAAAAATTACATCGTTCGCTCGTCCAATTATAAAGATAATTATTAAAAACCTGTTCGTTAATGATCCCGAACAAGGCAGAACGATTGTTACAAACTTGGTGGATAAATCGGTACAGTCGTGCAGAGAGAGTATGTTGGAAACATCTGATCCAATGAGGATTGGAGCAATTAAGAATGATCTGCGTAACGTAATTTCAAGTGACCTTCCTAAAGTCGTGCCGTACTGGGTAACAAGTATCTTTGCCTTAAATATCGTTAAGTATTTGTTGCAGAAATGGATAGGAGACTCAGAAAAAATTCATCTACTTGAACGATCATTACCTGGAAATATAACAAGTGAACTCGGTCTAGTCATTGGTGATTTGGCTGATATAGTTCGCCAGAGTCCTGAGTTAATTGGATATTTACAAACTAGAACTGATGATAATTTTTATGATGGTTTAGACGATATATCTGGTGGATATGCCTTTCGTCAGGGAATGGAACTATTTATGCGTAGTTATGGAATGAGGTGTCCAGGAGAAATTGACATTAGCAAACCACGGTGGCGCGAAATGCCTACCACGTTGGTTTCTGCGATCATGAGCCACGTTCGTACCGTAGCTCCCAGAGAACATCGAGATAAGTTCAGGCAAGGAGCAATGGAAGCAGAAGAAGCGGCAAGAGAAATTGTTGCACAAGTCCTGAAAAATAAAGGTGCATTTAAGGCGAGAATTATCAAGCGTTTGATATACGTATATCGGAACCTTGGTGGGTTACGGGAGCATCATAAGTATCTAGTCGTTCAACACTTCGATATATACAGGAAGGTAATTACGGACGAAGCGAAAATGTTCATCAAAACTGGCGTACTGAGTCAGGAAACGGATATATTCTATCTGACTATGGACGAGTTGAATACCGTGGCGTCAGGAAATCTTAAACAGAATGTTACCCCACTTATGGAAGAACGAAAGAAGCAGCTAGAATTGAATAAGAAGTTGATACCACCCCGTGTAATGACCAGCGAAGGTGAAATCATTACTGGCAGAAGGCGTACTGTGAAAGCTCCAGAAGGCTCATTGATTGGGACGCCTGTGTCGGCTGGTATAGTTGAAGGATATGCAAGGGTTGTACTTCATCCAGAAGAAGCTAAACTCAATCTCGGTGAAATCATGATAGCACCGTTTACCGATCCTGGATGGACGCCGCTATTTCACTCAGCAAAGGGGTTAGTGATGGAGATTGGCGGCATGATGACTCATGGAGCCGTCATAGCCCGCGAATACGGCATACCATCAGTCGTAGGTATTGATGATGCCACTGTGATCATCAAAAACGGAGATTATATTCGAGTTAATGGAACTAAAGGCTATGTCGAGGTGCTAAAAAAATCAGAGACCCCAACCAGTTAGGCTACGGGTTCAGTTTTGGAGTAGAAATCGCGAAATCGCACCGAAAAACGCAGTTTTTCATCAGAGTCTCAGAACACCAATTCTCAGGAGTTTGACGAAAAGCAGATGCTTTAATGTTGTATTTTCCGAAATAATTTTAACTTAACTGACAAAAAGCATTCAATAGCAGCATCTGATTTCATCTAATTACCCCTTTCAAATCTTCTATTTGCACTTTCGCAGAACAAAGTTCCATCTCAGATACAGCATCGTGCTCTTCGAACACGTTCTTGGCGCAAGCCACCTCAGCGGTATTCTGAGATCTGGCCAATGACAAATTGTGCTATCAGCCATGTAGAACTTACCCTCTAATATTAGCCCTACTCTCCGAAGAACCTAGGAACAGCGTATTGATAGGTTTACATTTGCTCATATGTCAGATGGTAAGTTGTCCATTAACTCCGTGAAAGTGTTACTATTAGTCAAAACTTAAATTATGGTTTTGTTGGGAGTAGCGTAAATTAGTGGCTCATCAACCTCTCCATACTCTGACCTTATTTGAAATGCCAGCTTTTCTGACATGCCTCAATCTACGGTAAGGTGGCTTTCGACGCTCCGAGTAAATTACCCTCTTTAGAGGCATTCCACATCTTCCCACAATTTCCTCCCTTGTTATCCAAAAATAATCCAAGAAAAACAAAAATAGCCAGACCGTCCAAACGATCTAGCAAATAACTTCAGTGGCCCCTCGCCAATATCTCTACTCCCCGGTTTGGGATACTTTACCCCGGCGGGATTCGCCCAGAGCACGTGAGGGTCTTAGACAAACGAGCATTGTGAATAAAGTACACCATGGATGCGCAACCCCTGCTACCTTTCTCTCAAATAATATGAAATCAGGTCCAATGAAGGTGGTTGCTTCTTCAACTGCCTGAGCATAGTAACAGTTTGTCCCCGATGGTAAGTTGAATGATTGGTCACGTGTAGCATCTGTTTCCACAATTCTAAAGAATGTGATTCCCCTTTGAGAGTCTTGAAACTAAGCTCTTGTGTCAAAGCTTCTTCTGTTAATGATAATAGAAAATCGTCATAATTATTCCTCAAACTATCCCAACGTTCGGCTATAGAATTATAAGTTGGGAAATCAGCAGGGTTTAATTGTGTTCGGCCATGTTCCCCCATCCAACGTGATAGCCACAATTCTTCCGCGCTTAAAATATGCACCATTGTATCTCGTATCGAACTAAAGCTGCTGGACAAGTCCCTAACAAACTCCTCATTTTCTAACTGACCCACTGCATTCATCAATTTTTTATTAGCCCAATCATCATAGCTATAAATGTCAATTATCTGACTCTTGTTCATAATGTAATGCCTCCTTTAATTTAGTAAAGATCATAATCCTTCCGCTCAGGAATGCTGGATTATTTGCCGCATTGATCTTTCATCGTCCCATGGCGGGATAACATTAACTTATTATATATCCCAACGCACTCGTTATAGCAAGCTGCCACCCTGAAGGGTTGCGCCGAGATATGTACATCAAGCACGTTTCGGGGCGAGGGCCGCAAGGCCCTTAGCCTTCGTTCGCCCGGATAACAAGCAAAGCCATCTTTTCATTTCTTCTAATGCCTTTGACAAGATTTAGATTGTTACGAAATCTTTTGCCTCGTCTTAAATACCTTTATTATGAAGATATAGATAACAATCAGCGCAAAAACCGAGAATATAGTGCAAGCAAACCATGCTAGGAGAACTACTTTCCCAATTTCATCAATTAGCTTTTCAGTTTCACTTAATGATCGCCCGGCTACTATGTAACCACCGGTAAATTTTATTGCGACAGTGGCATAACGTAGCCCTTGTTGTGGTTGCCATGTAACTCTGTCCTCTCCGTTTTTGTCAATAGAATCTAAAATACCTTTTGGATAGGTTGGTTTGCTACTACCTATCATTCCCGATGTCGTGAGAAGGTTTTTATTTATGTCGAAAACCATAACGAATGGGCTGAGACTTTTGGATATGTCCACATTGTTGGCCGGGATAGCTTGAACGGCGCTTTGTCCTTTTTCCAGATTTATCTCCGTATCCATTGCCAGTTGCATAGGCTGTTCATTTGCACCCAACCGCACTGTTTGCTGTGCAACAAGGTACACAAGTGAGCTTGTAAAGGCAACGAGGAACATAATTATTAGCCAAAAAACCAATAGTTTTTGTGCAGTTTTCATTATTAGTACCACTTCACTTCCTTAAAATCTGTTCGTCCGCTTGGTATTCCAAAATATCTCCCGGTTGACAATCCAATGCCTTACATAACGCTTCCAGTGTCGAAAACCGTATGGCCTTTGCCTTGTTGGTTTTTAGGATTGATAAATTGGTAAGCGTTATTCCGACTCTTTCAGCCAGCTGTGTAGCGCTCATTTTACGTTTGGCCAGCATTACATCGACATTTACTATTATGGACATTACCTCACCTCAAATCGTAAGATCGTTTTCCTGCTTTATTTCTAGGGCAGCCCTGACAAGTTGTGATAGGATCAGGCTGACAAGCCCTACCATGAAAGCAGCAACCATTAAGGTAAGTGACAAAAGGTTTTTGAAAATAGTGATCGTGCCAATTGCATAAAAAAGGAAATCAATAAAAGCAGAAATACTAATTACATTCAGCGCTGCAATACTGCTTTGGCAAAAAGGTTCGGCTCGTAATATGTTCTTGCATAGTTTCTTTGCTTTCACAAGCAAAACGATAAAAGGTATTGCCGTAAAATACAAAAAAACCTTTAACCAGAAGATGTTCAAAACCTGATTTCCCACGAACTTAACATACTCATCTACCAAAAACGGTAAAGCAGTAAGTACAACAGTCATGACCCCAATGAAGACGAAAATCAAAAGATTCATAAACCTTGCCAAGAAATTTCCTTGCACATTATCAACTCCTAAAGTTCTCTTATCTATAATATAGCAAATTATTTATCGTTTATCAATAAATATATAATGTTTAACAACATATATTTAACATATATTTCTGACTAAGTCCCTTTCTCTTATAGGCTTAATAAAATTAAAAAGCCAGGGCGTTGATTAATAACGCCCTGGCAGTTTATGTATCCTACTTTTAAAATTGTCCTCATCTAACCCAAGCCCCTAGAACAATAACGATAGGTAAGGCTTTGATATTATCTCCGCCTTTTGCCGGCTAAGTCGGAGGGATTGC
>OMOF01000358.1 GCA_900290375.1 Candidatus Desulfosporosinus infrequens | reverse complement strand
CAACAGCTAGTCAATATGCCTCAGCAGGGACTTTTATAGTAACAGGGACAATTGCTGAGTCTACAACAATCAAGGCAACGGCTACAGTTACAGTTGTAAATAACGTTGATACTATTATTACCAGTGTAAATGTGATTAAAGTGACAACAACACCTGGTGTTGCTCCAGCGTTACCTTCAACCGTGATTGCTAACATGAGCAATGGAAGAACAGAACTAGTCAATGTAACTTGGGCCAATGTAACACCCAGTCAATATGGTTCAGAGGGAACATTTACTGTAAGTGGTGCAATTGCTAATACAACTGTTCTAGCTATGGTAAATGTAACTGTCACGCCGGCAGCGCTCAGCTTTCCAGGCGAAAACGGAATCGATTACAACTTGCCGGACGGTATAGCGGGAACTGCGTACACTGCCAACATCATCGCTACGGGAGGAACCCCTCCATACAATTATACCCTAGAATACCCTAATTCACTGCCTGCAGGTTTAACGATGGGGACAGACGGAACGATTAGCGGCATACCGATACAAGACTGGACGGAGACCCAGGGCATGCCCATTGGCGGAGTCGCGGATATATTCACGGTGAATGTGACTGATAGCGCAACACCGACAGCAAGAACCGTAAGCAATAAGTGTGTTCTTACTGTTCGCCCTGCATTAGGTAGTATTCCACTTATGTTTTGGGGTCCTCAGACATGCCAATGCTACCCTGTAGTAGGTACACCGTGCAACTGTCTTGTTACATGCGTATATGGAGGTACACCTCCATACAGTGTAGCCCTAGCGAGTGGAAGCTCATTGCCCGCAGGTTTAACGATGGGAACGGACGGAACTATCAGTGGGACACCTACAGTAAGCGGGACAGCTAGCTTTACTTTGATTGCAACTGATAGTACAAAACCTACAGCAGAAACCGTAAGCGCACCCTTTAATTTTACTGTCCTCCCGGCACTCAGCCTTCCGAGCACAACCTTGGCAGATGGTACAGTAGGAACCGCGTACACTGCCAGCATCAGTGCTACAGGAGGAACATCCCTTCCATACAGCTATGCTCTAGCAAGTGGTAGCTCATTGCCTACAGGTTTAACGATGGGAACGGACGGAACAATTAGTGGCACACCAACAGCGAGTGGGACTACGAGCTTCACTGTGAATGTAACTGATATTGCATTGCAGACAGGCCAAACCGCGACCGCGAGTCAGACCTTTAGCATTACTGTCCTTGCTGGGAATAAAGTTACTGTTCCAGTGTTACCGTGACAACTGTTTTTGGGCTACTTCTAAATTACTATCAACGTTGATTGCAACAATGCGTGAGGATGCAAAGAAGAACTAATTAGGCTTATTCAAATAAATTTTAAATAGCAAGCCTCATCCAAATAAGGATGAGGCTGCTTTCCATAACAACTACTATAGAACTCAAGTAAGCTACCACCCTAAAAGACGTTACCAAAACGTCTTTTATTCACCAAATATTATATTTTTACATTTTATTTCAATCATCCTCTTTGCTAATTCAGGATCACAACCCTTTCACATTAAAATATCTCCCTCACTTCGAACCCCGTCTTAAACACAAACACTGCTTCCACCATCGACTGCACTTTGACCTTCTGAATCAGCCTACGAAATATTTCCTCGTCAAATTTGGTAAGCTTGACTCCCTGTTCACTGTTCATAACTCGTAAAAATGCCTGCTCTAAATCTTTTTCCTTGACCGTTTTCGTGCTGCATTTGTCAACTCCGTTCTGTTCACGGTTAATGCAGCGCCACACATACTGTTTATTTTTCCCGGTGCCCCAAGATGCTCTTCTAAACTTCAAGCCACAGTTTTGGCAAAACAGCTTACCGGAGAAGGCATATTCGCTAGTATAAGCACTCCTACCAGTCCGTGAATATCCCCGCATATTTGATCGTCTTTCAAATTCAGCCTGTACCGCAGCGAACTCTTCCTTATTAATAATCGGTGGATGGGAGTTCTCCACGTAGTATTGCTGAACAATTCCTTTATTTTTCACCCGCTTCTTGGTTAAAAAATCGACGGTATGAGTCTTTTGAAGCAGAGCCTCACCCATATATTTTTCATTCTTTAATATTGACTTTACAGTGCTTGCCCACCATGTTGCCTTCCCAGCACCAGTAAGTACACCATCTTGTTCTAAGCCTTTGGCGATCTTCAAGTCAGACTTGCCCTCCATAAACTCTCTATAGATTCTTTTTATTATTTCTGCCTCATCCGGCACTATGACCAACTCGCCCTTTTCGTCCTTGGTGTAGCCGAGAAATCTATTGTGATTAACTATGACCTTGCCCTCCTGAAAGCGGTAGGCAATCCCCATCCTAGTGATCTGCGATATATTTGAACTTTCCTCCTGTGCCAGGCTTCCAAGTAAGGTAATCAGGAACTCTCCTTTAGAATCAAGAGTATTCACGTTCTCTTTTTCAAAAAATACTGCGATGCCTTTTTCCTTAAGCTTTCGTACATATTGCAAAGTATCGAGTGTATTGCGAGCAAAACGACTGATGGATTTGGTGATCACCATGTCAATCTTGCCAACCATACAGTCCTCAATCATGCGGTTGAATTCCACGCGTTTCTTGGTGTTGGTGCCATTGATACCCTCGTCCGCAAAGATTCCACCGAAGGTCCACTCTGGATTCCGTTTAATATAGTCTGTGTAGTGTGAAACCTGCGCTTCATAACTTGATAACTGCTCTTCATTATCTGTGGACACGCGACAATACGCGCAAACCCTTAGTTTTGCCGTAGCCTCAAGTCCCTGTAATTCTTGACGTGGTTTCGCTGGAATCACTGTCACATTTGCCATTTTCTCAAACCTCCCTAAAATAAATCACGGCCTCGTTTTAAGGTGTAATGTTCCTCAAAACGAAGGCCGTTTTTTAAATGAAACTCTAATTTGGTGCGTTCCTTGACGACTATTTTTTCGATGATTGCGGTATACATATACTCGCTGAACTCCGAGAGTTTGCCACCCTGTGAATCGAGAATGGCCTCAAGTTCTAATGTTCTGGCGATACGACTGTCTTGGTTTGCAAGTTCTGCTATCCAGGTGGTTCTTTCCGTTTGAAGTTGGGTCAACCTGCCCACGAGTTTTTCGTGTTCAGCTTTTAATAGATCATGATCTGTATAACCCTTTTCTTCTATTATAAAGAGCGCCCGTTCTTGCTGGATAAGACTCTCAATCTCCTCATCCAACTTCTCGATACGCTCTTGGTCAATCTCTGTGAATTTTCCACTTTCCAACTTTGTCTTATAAGCTCCCAGCAACCTAACCCGATCAGTATAAAGCCGGTTGAATACCCTAACAAACAGTCCTTTTATGGTCCCTTCTTTGATCCTGCCGACATTACATGAAATTTTCCTTCCTATTATATAGTTACTACAAACCCAATAAACTGATTCTGCAACTGTACCGCAATTATCTAAATGCCGTTTGTAGCTTTTGCCGCAATGGCCACATTCGATAGTGCTCGTGAATGCATATCGTTTAAGGTATTTCTCTCGATTGCCCTCCGTATTTCCTTTGGACCTCGCTCTCTCAACCATCAATTCCTGGGCCTTCTCGAAATCTCCTCTGCTGATAATCGCCGGGTGAGTGTCCTTGACATAGTACATCGGCACCTCACCTTTATTTCGTTTCTTTTTGAAATCTTTAGTGATCGTCTTCTGAAGAAGCGCATCCCCGATGTACTTCTCATTCTTTATGATATCTCTTACCGTTGACTCGGCCCATTTTGTCTTCCCGGAAATAGTTTTGATACCGTCAAGTCCTTTGGCAATCTTGGAAATACCTAGTCCCGAAAGATAGTCTTTGAATATCCGCCTCACGATTGCGGCTTGTTCTTCATTTATAATTAGATTGCCATTTTTACCCTTGTCATACCCTAGAAACCTCGTTGTATTGATCTTAGATATCCCATTCTTAAACCGACGCTGGTAGGCCCAGCGCATGTTTTGAGACATGGATACCAACTCTTCTTCGGCCACCGAACTCAGAATGGAGAGCATGAGCTCGCTCTCGGAGTCTAGGGAGTTGATATTTTCCTTCTCGAAATAGATACCGACGCCGATCAACTTGAGTTTGCGGATTGTTTCCAAACAATCAGCGGTATTCCGCGCAAAGCGGCTGATGGACTTTGTAATGATGAGGTCGAACTTCTTATTCTCAGCATCTCTGACCATCCGCTGGAAGTCTGGTCGTTTTGCTACGTTTTTGCCGGATAAGGCGTTATCAGCATAAATGCCTGCAAAATTCCAAGTTGGATTATTTTTAATATAGGCTGTGTAATGTTCCATTTGTGCTGAAAAACTATTTTTCTGTTCGATCTGATCAGTGGAAACCCTAACGTACGCGCAAACTTTAAGTTTCTTTTCTTCAAGAACTGCTGCTTTAATTGTTCGTATTTTCTTCATATGTGTCTCCTTTCAGTGGAATGCTGAAACATATTGCCAACAAAAAACATCACAACACCGAGAGATTGTCCCGGTGTTGTGATGTTAGCTCTGTGTGGGATGGATAGCAAGTTAATTATTTTTGGGAGCAGAGGGCCGATAATGAATATTAATTAGCTCCTGCCTATTTTGATAAGGACGCTGTAATCACCGCGGGACAATACCAAATTCAGAAGATGTCTTGTAAATGGGTCTTTAGCGAAGGTCAACAGAGCATCTTAAATAATCACTATTGTGTAACGTTTAACGAACTAGCTGGCAGTAAGGCATGAAGATTGCCTTGAGCGTCTAAAGAAAAGCTCTTTCCATTAAATGAAAATGATTTTGACACGTCAATACCGAGTGATGTTAATAATTCTGCTGTTGACATTGTGTTAGATCCCAGGTCTGTTGCATTATATTGGTTAACTGACATAGCCCCATTTGCAACTGAATTCAGAAGTTTAAACCTACTAACGATTGAGCTTGCCGTATCCTGTTGAGCAGTTGAATGACCATAATAAACGGATGCAGCAAACAAATCATAAGGTGTTGCAGTACTACCAGGAGTTGGGGCAGGTATAGGCATCGAAAAACTAGTTGAAGTCGTACCGTCAGCATCAAAACTTATGTTTAATGGAGAACCATCGACACTTCCAATATTTTTTATCTCACCTGGTTTAATATTAATACTGTTTGTCTGTGGATCGGCTGCATTTGGAGCATTACTAGAAACAAGCAGTTTCATTTTTGATAATTCAGATGAATCTTGTGTGTTACTAGTATCACTACATCCGACTGAAAAATTGTCGTTTGAATTTGAATAATTAATTATGTTTGGGATTAATACCTGAGATGAAAGAGAATCAATTTTCAATAAAAACACCTTCCTCATAAAATATATACTTATTAAGTGTTATCGTAACGCAATGCATATTTCTTGATATAAATTTTACCTCAACTAGGATATTTATCTATTTATTTTAAAACCAGTATATATCTTTACTAAGGAGTACTTGTCCGTTAATGTCAAATTAACTATAAAACCAACACCGTAATCAGACTTGGGTTCGATTACGGTGTTGGTTTTATTAGTGTCAATCAAGTTACTTCCCGCGATCTAGAAACATTCACTCTTTCATCATTACCCACACCTCGACCAATCCCCAGTGATGCATTCAGTACAGCCCCCCACACGTATGAGCTTATTTTGGCAAACAGGGCATTTGTCTTGCTCAATTAACCAGGCTTCACACGGCTCAAGACAATAGGATTCTCTGTTACACTCAGCACAAACATCTTTCATCTCAACTTGCCACCTCCGTCGGAGAAACGCTCACTGGAGTAGGTTGAGGTTGAACCACCGGAGCAACATTTACAGAAACGCTTAACTTACCCAACTCTTGCTGAATCAAATTCACGATCGTATCAACCGGAACATTTGGTACAATCTTCCCTACTTCCGTAGTAATCATGTTAGTGATATCATCGGAAGTAATCATCCCAGTTTGAAGCGGCTGCAATCCATCTTTCGCTTTCTTGTAGGCACTTTCTAAAAGAGTTTCCCACTGGGAATCGGATAAATTAACACCAGCTTTTGATGCCAATTCTTTGGCTTTGCTAAGGGCAGTGTTATATTTTGCTAAATCCTGAGTTACGCCGAGCTTCTTAGCAGCTTGGGTTGCAAAGTTTACTGCCTCTGTTGCGATCCCACTAGCCGTGCTAATTTGGGTTGCAGAAAAATGCTGTTTAACATAGGCCACCAGGAAGGCAACAAGCACCCCCGCGAGTACCGTTACGATATCAGTTAGTCCACTAGAAATAAGAGTTTGACTATCCATTTTTATTAATCCCCTTTCATTCTCCGATTGATTTTAGAACAGCTTTCATCGTGCCGAAGCGATCGGCTCCACCCAAGAGAGTTACACCCGCCGGAGCCGAAGCGCCCCCAACTTGATATTTAGTCGTCGCGGAGTTGAGCAAGTCTGCCGTAGCAGTGCAGCGACACGTTGCTGTACAAAATTGTATGTGGGTTAAATCCTGCAAC
>OMOF01000599.1 GCA_900290375.1 Candidatus Desulfosporosinus infrequens | reverse complement strand
GATATATATCTCAAAGGTACGCAAACACGGTTCTGTTCAACTGACTGCCTAATTTACATAAGGTAGTCTGTTCTTAGCGTATGAAGGTTGTATCTTTACATGGCTGGCATGACCTTTAATAAGATTGATGATTTAACCACTTCTTATGTAGCGAGTTTCGTAAATTTATGCAGTTAGATTTACCTAAAACGAGAAGAGAGCCCCTCGCCGAAGCGAAAGGCTCTCTTGCAACTATTCTTCGATTAGGTATTCGACAAATTGCGGGAAGTACCAGATACCTTAGGAAGGAAAAGAGGACCCCCGAAGACGAACTTCGGAGGCCTTTTCCGACCCGAGCAGATCCCGGGAAGGTTAACCTAATGGGAAACCTTCCCTCGACGATCTAAATTGTGCTTGCGACTGCTGCAACTGAACTTGCAGGTGTCGCCTGCGTTGCTGCATTAACAAGTACTCTATCATCTGTTCCTACTAAACCTGTCGCAACTGTAATGGTTACAACTGTATTACTAGTTCTAACAAAAGATCCTGCGGCTAAAGCACTACTATCAGCTCCTAAAAAAGTGAAATCAGTTGCTGCTATAGTACCTGACTTAAAGGTTCCACCCGTTAATGTTACTGTAACAGTGTTGTTTGAAGCGACCAATGTAAATGCTGGTGATAAGACTTCCCCACCGAAGTTTACAGTTGCCGAAGGATCTATTGATACCGCGCCTGTTATTTTGTCTATTGTGCACGTAAACGTTGCGGTCCCCGCGGTTACAGTAAGTGCTCCACCGATGGCTCCAGCAGAGGTACCTACGTTATAAATTGCTGTGCCAGATGTGTGTATGACTGCTCCACCGATGGTACCATTGTAAGTTGAGTTACCTGCCGTATTTGTTACGGCTCCACTGATGTTTCCATTGTAAGTTGAGTTACCTGCCGTGTTTGTTACGGCTCCAGTAATGGTTCCAGTGTAAGTTGAGTTGCCTGCTGTGTTGATGATGACTCCATCAAGAGTGCCACTATAAGTTGAGTCGCCTACTGTGTTGGTGATGGCTTTAAATGTAGAAGTTGTGTAACTTCTGCCAGTGTCCTGGTTTGTTAAATCGGAATCGAATGCTACGTTGGTGAACGCATCCGTGGTCCCAGTACCATTTACCGTCGTGGAACCAGAGATATTACCATTAGTGATGTTCGAGTTATTCGAGGTGATTGTTATGGTTTTGCCTGCCACTGTCAGGGTTTTTCCATTGAGGTCAATTACCTTAGAACCGTTACCAACCACAAGATTTGCAGCTAGGGAGATATTCCCTGACAACTGGATTTCACTTACTGAAGGATTATTTGCCGCCGCTATCAGCGAAGGTGAATCATTAACAATTGTGCCATTCTCGTCTTATCCTGCTCTCTGCAGTTTTATAACGAGCCTTCACCGTGCAAGCGGCTTTCACCGCACACGGCGATACGTCAACGAGGTTCCTCATTGACTGAGTCCCTTGGCTAACTCAGTTTTACCCTACCTATATGTTACCATACAGGTGTTTCAGTTATAGGCTGTTTTTCGGCTGAGTGTCATCGCTACTACGGACCCGCTGCCACCTTACAGGGTCATCAAAGCCAATTCTTCTCTACCTGTAAGGCTTCAAACGTTCCGTCCTGCCTATCCCTTTTTTTGACAACCTTAGGCTCCCACTTTTCAGGTGTGAGAAAGTCTGGTTTACAGCCTGTATTATACCAAACTCCAGCTATAGCATCCAAACTATAGGGACAGTTGCCCAACTCCAAGCTATCTCTAAGCATCTGCTAACTCACCCTGGATCCGTATGGGTTCATATTCTTAGCCATAGTCACCTTTTATGGAGCCCCGCCCTGAGGAGTTTCACCTCTGGTACGTCTTCACCTGACTTCACCCCTTTGGTAAACTAGGTACCTCACTGGATGCAGGAGGATTAGGCTTTCGGTTTAATAGGCTGTTTCCAAAGGTAGGGTTTTCACCTATCATATCAGCAGGACAGTTAGAGAAAAAGGCCCTATAGACAGGATTTGTGTAAAACAAGTTGTCTATAGGACCTTTAAATTTTCTCTCCTTCGTTTACCGAGTTATCGGCTTAGGAAGGAACGTTTCGTTT
>OMOF01000576.1:490-1760 GCA_900290375.1 Candidatus Desulfosporosinus infrequens | reverse complement strand
TCCTTGTTTGCTCCCAAAATGCCTAAAAAGTGTTACTTCATTCACGCCAGCCCTCTCCGTGATGATTCTTGTGCTTGTTCCTTTATATCCGGATTGTACAAATTCTTCGAGCGCTACAACCATCATTCGCTGCCTTGTCGCCGCACACTCGTTGCCCAGTGGTTTTTCATTCATGCTGTTATCCCCTCCTTCCCAAGCTATAGTTTAAGCCACTGTGCATGCAATCGTTTACTTGCATGAAATTAATGTACCCATTATATCAATTTTACACCCATTTCTGCAAGCTTTTTCTGCGGAAAATCATTTACTCAACCGGCTTGATAGGGGCAATTTATGAACTGCCCCTAAAATAATTCCATGTGAACACTGTGTAGCGCTAAGCAGAAACTCCTTGTTGCTTGGTTTTTCGCTTCGTCAGGAAGTTGTCCATATTGACATACATGACCGGAACCAACACGAGTGTTACTAACGTCGATAACGAAAGCCCAAAGGTAATCACCGCTGCCATAGAAGCCACACCTTCCGAACCAGATCCTCCAATGACCAATATGGGCAACATGGCTAGGACATTCGTCACCGTCGTTAAGAGAATCGGACGCAACCGAATCGCTCCGGCCTGAATAAGAGCCTCAGTCAGGGCCAAGCCTTTCTCCTTAAGCTGGTTCGTATAGTCGACAAGCACAATCGCATTATTCGTGACTAAGCCAATTAGCATAATAATTCCCATCAGGGAGTTCATGTTGATTGTTTTATGGGTCAGATACAAGCCAAGAATTGCCCCGACAAAGGTAGGTGGCAAGGAAAACATAATGACAAAGGGGGTTAACAGTGATTCAAACAAACTCGCCATGACCATATAGACTAGGACAATGGAAACAAGAATTCCAATACCTAGGGCCGAAAAAGCATCCGTCATGAACTTAGCGGAGGTCCCGAAACTCACATGATAACCTATAGGAATTTTAAGCGCATTCAGTTTTTGTTGCACCAGAGTTTGCGCCTGTCCCGTTGAGATGTCAGCAACGTTAGCTTGAACATAAACACTCCGGATACCACCTACGTGCATGACCGTACTTGGGTCCTGAGCCAAAGTAAGGCTAGCCATTTCGGCCAAGGGAATCAAGTCCCCCGTGCTGCTGGAAACATTGGTTTGCAGGATCTTTGTAACATCGCGGGAATAAGCCTGCGGAAACCTAACGACAATATCATATTGGTTATCTCCTTGGTAAAAGGTCGAGGCTGTTGTCCCCTGAAAAGCTGTACGCAAGGA
>OMOF01000576.1:0-480 GCA_900290375.1 Candidatus Desulfosporosinus infrequens | reverse complement strand
CTGGTAGCTAGGCAGACCCGCCGCCATTTGATTATCCACGTAGCTAAGCTGTGGAATCGAAGTCATGATATTGGTCACTTCATTACTGAGTAAGGTCAAGGTATTTAAATCCGGCCCCTGCACAAGCACCTGCACTTGCCCTGTTGATTGTCCGCGTATAGCACTGGCCGCACTGGCAATAATTTTAGTGCCTGGTATGTCCTGCATATAACTTTGCATACTCTGAGCAATTTGCGCGATCGGTGTTTTCCCCTGATTATTGATTGTGACTATTAAGCTTGCCAAATTATTAGAAGAACTCTGTCCTAGGCCATTCGATGCTCCCCCAACCTGGGCATAGATCGAAGTGGAGTTACCCTGATGGACTTTAATACGTTGTTCAAGCGTTTCTATGGTTTTGGTCGTCTCTGTGAGACTCGTACCACTGGGCAAGGTGACCGAAACATTAATTTGGTTTGTGTTGATAGCGGTCAAGAGCTC
>OMOF01000166.1:3760-9195 GCA_900290375.1 Candidatus Desulfosporosinus infrequens | reverse complement strand
CATCAGCCGATACTGCAGCTCGTCAATATCTTGATACTCGTCGATCATGATGTATTCCAGCCGTTGCTGCCACTTCAGTCGGATCGCTGTGTCCACGCTGAAGATGTGGAGTACATATTTAATCAGGTCGTTGTAGTCGAGTCCGAAACATTTCTTTTCCTGATATAGGTATCCCCAGAAGATGATGTCGTCGGCTTCTACGGCATTCAGATACTTGAGATGCAGCTCTTCCAGGGAAAGAGAGACCATAAATTTGTAGTACTCCGGATCTTTAAACAACTTGCGGATTTCGATCATGTCTCTCGCTTTAGCGAAGGTCATATGCCGCAACGTGAGGCCGCGTTCTTCATAAATGATCTTCAGCATGTCGTTTATATCAGAATTGTCAAGAACAAGAAAGCTTTTCGGATATTGGACAATGTTAATGTCCTCCTGTAAAACAGTCACACAGAAACTGTGGAAAGTACTGATATAGCCGGTATCGTTATCGCCACAGAGCCGGCGGATGCGATGCTTCATCTCATGGGCGGATTTATTGGTAAATGTGACGCAGAGGATGTTGGACGGCATAATGCCAATCTCATTGACAAGATAGGCAAACCGATGCGACAGCGCGCGGGTCTTACCTGACCCCGCACCCGCAATCACGCGTATGAAGCCTTCCGTGGCAGTTACTGCTTGTCGCTGCTGTTCATTAAGTCCCGCCAAGATCTCACTCATCCTGTTAGTCACCACTTTCTTCAACTGAATTCAATAATAAGTTTGTTAAACCGATGCAAGCATATAAAATTAAGCTTGACCATCGAACATGCGTTTGTTATTTTTATTATACATTACTTTGAAAGTGTCGGAAAGATAATCGTCAACGGAGGAAATCATGAATCTCCAGTTGTTGTCAAATGTGAAATGTGATATATTCAAATTAGAATTTAAGAATAATTGGAGTGAGACTATGAACTTTTGCTGGTGTACCATTACGGTTGAGAATATGGACGATTCTCTGAAGTTCTATCAAGAGATTGTGGGGCTTCCGATAACTAGGAGATTTACAGCAGGGGCAGGAGTAGAGATTTCTTTTTTAGGA
Organism: Candidatus Desulfosporosinus infrequens; assembly: GCA_900290375.1. Taxonomy (GTDB): domain Bacteria; phylum Bacillota; class Desulfitobacteriia; order Desulfitobacteriales; family Desulfitobacteriaceae; genus Desulfosporosinus; species Desulfosporosinus infrequens. Next base: position 8,111 of record OMOF01000166.1, on the reverse strand, counting down.
GAGGGCGAGACAAAAGTCGAACTTGTTTGTAATCCAAACCATAGAGCAACAGGCAAGGCCGAGGGCATATCTTTAGGCTTTGAAGTTGAGTCAGTTGACCATATGATTGAGGTAATAAAAGAAAAGGGACTCGAAGTTGAAAGTGGGCCTTTTCAACCTAATCCTCATATTAAGTTCTTTCATGTAAAAGATCCTAACGGTGTTAGTATACAATTTGTAGAAAATATGTAATTCTGATTTATGAGCATGAAGCATCTCCTATTGAAGGTGCTTTTTTTAGTTTTGATGATTTAGTGTACGTTGGTCATTTAACGTCCGAAAATTGACGGTGTAAACTGAGAGAGAACCTACATTAAATTGGCGTAGGTTCTCTCTCAGTTTATCTGACAGTAAAGACTACGGATGTTTTGTTGGTATGTAGAAGAGTATAGCAGGATGATCGGATATTTATAGAGAACTTTATAAAGGCCAGTTAATGTCACCAGCCGCAGTGTGCTGGTTAACTATACTTTGTCCAAAGGCGTGGGTGAACCTGCATTTTCCTATGTGCCGATTTCTAATCTTACCGATACAGCAACTGATAGCTGTTATAGAGCTTGAAAATTTCCGGTCTGGCGACGCCTTGAGGACAGGGTATGCAGTAAAAATTAAGGGAATTCTAAGTTGTAAACAAATAGCTGGAACATAATGAAGGATTTGAAATAGATTATGAAAAAATTAGTCATTGGAATATTAGCACATGTGGATGCGGGCAAAACGACATTATCAGAGAGTATACTTTATCTGAGCGGTAAAATTGGAAAGTTGGGAAGAGTGGACAATAAGGATGCTTATTTAGATACCTATGAGCTAGAAAAGGCAAGAGGAATCACAATCTTTTCCAAGCAGGCCATATTTGAAATAGGTGAGACTCAGATTACCTTGCTAGATACCCCAGGGCATGTGGATTTTTCAGCTGAAATGGAGAGAACACTTCAGGTGCTGGATTATGCCATTTTAGTGATCAGCGGTGCGGATGGCGTGCAGGGGCATACCAAAACCTTATGGCGACTGCTTAACATGTATCAGATACCTGTTTTTATATTCGTCAATAAGATGGATCAGAATGGAACGGATAAAGACAAGTTAATGAAAGCAATGAAAAAGCAGCTGGATGAAGGTTGCCTTGAATTTGAACAAGTTAAGACAGACAGCCTCTACGACCAACTAGCCATGTGTGATGAAATGATGCTGGAAACCTATCTGGAAACAGGACAGGTTGAAACCGCGCAAATTAAACAAGCTGTCAAGGAGCGTAAAGTATTTCCGTGCTTTTTCGGTTCAGCTTTAAAATTAAAGGGCGTTGAGCAATTTATGCAGGGCATTGTGAAGTATGCCTTGATACCGTACTATCCTGATGAATTCGGGGCTAAACTATTCAAAATAACCAGAGACGAGCAGGGAAACCGTCTTACGCACATGAAGCTGACAGGTGGAAAACTTAAAGTGAAAGATGTTTTAACGAATAGTATCTGGGAAGAGAAAGTTAATCAAATTCGTATCTATTCCGGACAGAAATTCGAGGCAGTGAATGAGATAGAGGCAGGTTCCGTATTCGCAGTAACAGGACTCAGCCAAACTAGACCAGGAGAAGGCTTAGGATTAGAGGAAGCTTCAAAGACACCAGTCTTGGAACCCGTACTGTTCTATCAGATTACACTTCCGGAAGGCTGTGACCCAAGAGTGATGATTCCCAAGCTGCGTCAGCTTGAAGAAGAGGAACCAGAACTTCATGTTGCTTGGGATGAGCAGTTACAGGAAATTCAGGTACAAATTATGGGAGAAGTGCAAATTGAAATTTTGCGGAGCCTTATACAAAGCCGTTTTGGTGTCCCGGTGGTCTTCGATACTGGGAGGATTGTGTATAAAGAGACGATTACCAATGTAGTAGAAGGGGTAGGGCACTTTGAACCATTGCGGCATTATGCAGAGGTCCACCTGTTACTCACGCCGGGTGAGCTGGGAAGTGGTCTGCAGTTTGAGGCAGAATGCAGTGAGGATAGCTTAAGTAAAAGCTGGCAAAGACTTATTTTAACCCATCTGGAAGAAAAAGCTCATAAAGGAGTTCTGACAGGGTCAGCGATTACCGATCTGAAAATTACTTTAGTCTCAGGTAGAGCCCATAATAAACATACAGAAGGCGGTGACTTCAGAGAGGCTACCTATCGTGCAGTGCGCCAGGGCTTAAAGGAGGCTAAGACCATATTGTTGGAGCCGTTTTATACCTTTCAGCTGGAACTGCCTGTGAAAATGGTAGGAAGAGCTATGACTGACCTTGAGAAAATGCATGGCACATGCGAACTATCACAGACAAATGACGAGAGGGCGGTTCTTGTGGGAAATGCCCCAGTTATTACCATGAGGAATTATCAGCAAGAGGTAGTTGCTTATACCAAAGGTCTTGGCAGGCTGTTTTGCAGCCTGAAAGGGTACGAACCATGCCATAACGCGGAAGAAGTCATAGCAAGTAGCGGATATGATTCGGAAAGAGACCTGGAAAATCCGACAGGTTCTGTATTTTGTGCCCGTGGTGCCGGCTTTTTGGTGGATTGGGATGTAGTCAAGGACCACATGCATATTGAAAGCTATCTTCAGAAAAAAGACGATTTAGTGGGAGACACAGCCCAAAACCAGGTATCATACAGAGAAGAGAACTGGATCAGTTTAGAGGAGATTGACCAAATTATCAATAACACCTTCTATGCGAACAAAGGGAAGAAGTCTGTCTGGAAAAGACGCAAAACAGCGCTCGAAAGTTATTATGAACCAGCTACCTATGTCAGCAGTCAGAAGGAATCCGAAGAAGAGTATCTCCTTGTGGATGGCTATAATATTATCCATGCCTGGCCTGAGCTGAGGGAGCTTACAGGTGACAATATGGACGGTGCCAGGATGAAATTACTTGATATTCTAAGTAATTATCAGGGGATTCGAAAGTGTCAGATTATCATTGTGTTTGATGCTTACCGTGTTCAGGGGCATCTTGAGGAAGTAATCGACTATCATAATATCCGCGTGGTATATACCAGGGAGGCACAAACGGCGGACACATATATTGAAAAATTCGCTCATGATAATCAGGGGAAATATAATATAGTTGTTGCAACGTCAGATGGTTTACAGCAGATCATTATCAGGGGGACAGGATGTGCCTTATTATCTGCCAGAGAACTGAAGCTTGAGATCGAAGGGGCTAGTGAAAGAATAAAGCAGGAATATCAGGAAATACAGAGAAAATATCGAAATCATCTGATGGATGCCTTGTCTCCAGAAGCAAAACAGAAGATGGGAGAACTGAATAAAAATAAAAATAAAAATAAAAATGATAAATGATAAATGATAAATGATAAATGATGGCTCCTGGCAATTTGGCAGTGAGTTAAATCTAAAGATCTCAGCAGATCCCAGCCAAAAACTTTGGCTGGGATCTTTATTCGGCGTAACGTCTTCAGTTGGTCACTGTACCGAGCAGGTATCGTGAGCTTTAAAAAAACAGCTTTATTCTAATCCCATATTTTTTTCTTATAAACATTTATTGCCATAAACAGCATTACACCAGTAAAAAGGCTTAATATTCCATAATCCATTAAAGTATAGCCAGTATTTTCCCCAAGAATAGTACTATTCATTATTCCTAATGCATAGCTATTTGGAATAAAATATGAAATTGATTTTGAAATTCCAGTCATATTTTGAGTGGATACTAAACCACCAGACAAAAACCATAATACTATAACACTCACCATAGAAATAACTGCAGCGCCTTCAAAATTACTTACCATGATAGTTAAAACAACTGCCACAAGGATATAAAATAGAGAGATTAATATTAATGGAAGGATAATATCAGCATTAGCAGTCAGTAAGTTCAAGCCTGTAATTAAATATATTAAAATACCATTAATTAAGGCAGCAAGAAATGACATGGCAAGTGCGTTTATAATTCGGGCGAATAACGATGCAATCGGGAAAGAGGGAGATAGGTGATATTCTATTAATGTGCCATATTTTTTTTCTTTAAAGAAATAGTATAGGACATTAAACATGCCGCCTAGTACTGCTGCCATTAACAAAATCGCTATTGCTATAATATTTATCCAATCAACCTGATTTTTCACTGTAAATACCTTTTCAATTTGCAATGATTTTGCAATGCTATATTTTTGGTAGAAGGATAATAGCCCCTCATCTAAGAGGGTCGCCATTTTCTTTCTGGCAAGCTGAAACGAGCGATTTTTCCTGTCGCGTTTGAGGCGTTTGATCTTCAACAAAGCGACAGCCATGCCAGATATATCCTTGATTCTTGCTTTTT
>OMOF01000166.1:0-3750 GCA_900290375.1 Candidatus Desulfosporosinus infrequens | reverse complement strand
ATCGATGAATTATTTATCATGATATGGACAATGCTGACTCAGGGTGGCCTATCTGGATATCAAAAAATCATAAATAACTAAATAACGGACCGGATAGCTACGCGGACCTTGTGGATAGAGAGTATATATCAACCGGAATGGTCTAAAGACGGAACCTAGATTATGTATGTTCAAAACAACTCGATCTGGATGATTGGCGCTTAGACAAAGTAGGTTTTCCCTTGCATTGATGTGCGTTTTGGTGTAAATTTTAGTTGAGAGAAAGAGCTTATTAGAGCTAAAAATATTAAAAGTAAGAGGTTTTTTGAAATTATGCGAGAAAAAGCAATGTCAGTATTGAAACAATACAATAAGAATGAAGCTCTTATTCGACACGGTCTTGCAGTTGAAGCGGTAATGCGCTTTTTTGCTTCCGAAGCTGGAGAAGGTGTAGACTATTGGGGTGCTGTTGGTCTTCTGCATGATGTGGATTATGAAATGTATCCAGATGAACACTGCAAAAAAGCGCCTGAGCTATTGCAAGCGGCAGGTTATGACAAACCGTTCATACATGCAGTTATTAGTCATGGACACGGCTTAGTCGTAGATGCGGAACCAACACTGTACATGGAAAAGGTACTTTTTGCAATTGATGAGTTGACAGGGCTAATTGGAGCAGCTGCTTTAATGCGTCCATCAAAATCAGTAATAGATATCGAAGTCAAGAGTGTAAAAAAGAAGTTCAAAGATAAAAGTTTTGCAGCTGGAGTGAATCGAGAGGTTATTCTTCAAGGCTGTAAAAATATTAATATGGAGCTTGACGATGTTATTAACAAATGCATACTTGGTATGCGTACAGCGGCGGCAGAAATCGGATTATAAATTATGATTAAATAACTTATCCATGCACCCAACTAGTTTGTCTATTTTGTGAGGCACCAAACAACATGACATATTAGAGTGAATATACCGTGAAAGCGACCAGTGAGGTCGCTTTTATTATTGCATAGCATTTTGAATTGTTGCGGCAGTCCGAGCGAGTTAAAGTTTATAGTTCTGTCCATGGAATCAGCCAAACACACCAGATCTCTGTGGTTGTTCAACCCTTAATGCAATATATAGTTTGCAATTTACATACTATAGTATATAATAAGGAGATGGGTGGGGCGATATTTGAAGAATCTTAAATTGAAATCAGCAAGAGCTGCTTTGGATATGTCTCAAGAGCAATTGGCCGAAGCAGTTGGTTTAACGAGACAGACTATCGGAATGATAGAAGCTGGAAAGTTCAATCCATCATTACAGTTATGTAGGGCCATATGTAGAACATTAGGTAAAACATTAAACGACATTTTTTGGGAGGGATAATAATTATGAAGGATGAAAGAATTCAACAGGCAATAACTAAAATTAGAAGTGAAATGACAATTATAATTTTAGTTGGTGTAGCGCTAGTTGGAACATTTTTCATATCATGATCAGAATTTGGGCGGTTGTCATCGAGATGATTGAGTATCTGAATCCATAGAAATAAAGCCTGGAATTTTCAGCTTTATTTCTATATATGTGTTAGGGCTACTTTCTGCTTTTACTGAGGTTACTGCTGTTGAATATATTAAGGCAAATGTTTTGATTAGTTTAGTTCCGTAATCTTTACAAACCGATACCCGTTCTCTTGAAAAACTTTTAGGAGCTGATGGAGGACTGAGGTACTATAGGTGTAGGTGGGATAACCGTCCTTATCTTTGCTCAAGCTTATACTGTCAAATTCGAGATTTGGGGCTAAGAAGAAACTGGCCAAAACGTTTGGGCTAAGGTTTTTGACTTTATTGATCATCCGATTTACGTCTTTCTTCCCGTCAACATAGTTGAGCGGTGTAGGGATAAACTTTGTCGTTTTGTTCCCATTTCTTCTTACAACTATTTGGTTTGGCGATCCCGGATAATCTTCGTAAATAATATCGAAGTTTTTCTCCGCCACCATAAGCTGGCTACTGAATATGCCATAATGAGGCGCTTCAAAAAAGGCATAAGGAATATCCAAATTCTGCGCGGCATCCTTGGCAAGATTAATCCGGTCCTGGGCATATTTTTCCGTGTCTGGGATATTAACCCCGTTTTCAAAAGGAGCGTGAAACTCTAACCCTTCTATACTTACCGTATTTCCGTATTGATGCGTATAACCGTGCAAACCAATGAGGCCGTCCCGATCAAGCATATAATCTAGCGTGTAGACGAAATCGGCATTTTCCATGCTGTATTGCTTTGAAATATCAATGTCTGCCCTAGAGGAAGGCCGAGGGTCTATGTATCTCGGCACCCATGCAACGTGAAAAGGAATATTTTTCGCGTAGAGGTAATCGCTGACTATCCGAAGTTTTTCCATGGATTCGGGCAAAGCATAATTCATAGCGGAAACATCTTCGAATCGGATAAGGGCAGGTTTTCCTGTCGCTGGGCGCGCTTGTCTGGCTGGATTATCCCGATCATAGTAGAAGGCTAAGGTCCTTGCCTTTGTATCCCAATCTACGGTTAGGTTAAAGAGTTTATGGAAATCGAACATGCTAAGATAAACAACGTCCCCAGTAATTAGGCTTTTTTTCTTTAGATGATACACATGGTCATTGTTCAGGTAATCATTTTCCTTCAAATCAATGATTTGTGTAATATTCCCTAATTCCAAGGTGAGACTGTTATCTTTTAAGATCTGCTTACCGCCTAGTTTAGATATAATCTCGGTAATGGGCAGGTAATATCTGTTTTCCTCATAATAAATTGGCAATGTTAAGTTTATGTCCTTGTTTTCGAATTTGAGCTTAATGTTATCTTTCGAAAGCGGCAACCCCCTAAAGTGACTGTAATCTCCTACCCGGCTGTCTTCAACATTGCCACCGCCGGAAGCTGCTGCGGTTTTCAGTTTGGGATTTTTCATAATACCTTTGGCAATTGCTGTACTACCCACGATTACTCCGAGGATCAACAGAACTGCAATTAGCCTTTTCTTCATGTGCTTAATTCCTCCAGTTTTCTGAACTTTTCCTTTAGGCTAGTGCAGATAAATTGGTGTGTCTACCATTCGATGTTTGCTAACAATAACTGCACTTACGCGCCTTGAACGATTCTACAATTAGAGATGATTAGGATATTATCAAGCTCAGAATTATGGACAGCATACGTGAATCGTGCGGGCTCTAAGAGATTGTAATAAAAGCTATTAAAAGGATTCTTAAGTCATTAAACTATATTAGATTAGTTTAAAACCACTAAATTATTCTTTACCATAAGGAAGTAAATATTCCATTGATATTCAGCTTTGCTTAAGGAACTCCGCAAGGGGTTCCTTTTCAATAGGACTCATCAATCTTGAGGAGCCCTTTTTATAAGGCTATATGAGCACAGGTATATTAAGAATATTCTATGCCAGCACCGCTTGGAAGAAAAGATTATGTGGAAATCCTATAATAACAGTCGTTTATAATTGTATCGGCAAGAGTATAAATTGACTATTTAAATTTTGGTAACATAGAAATGGAGGGATATTCGCAAAGCATGCCGAAATATTCATATAAGGTGCGTATTAACTCTATACTCTAATGGGGGGCAACATATTTTGAAGCTCAATTTGGTTAAAATTAAGACTAAGAAAATATTAAAAGTAACTTCTGCATGCGTAGTTGTTAGCTCGCTACTTATAAGTTTAGTACTCTATTTAAAGTATAAATCACTAATTGACGCATCTTTAACAACTGCAAATTCTGTAGAAGCAGGGAT
>OMOF01000169.1 GCA_900290375.1 Candidatus Desulfosporosinus infrequens | reverse complement strand
ACCATTCCTTCATCGACTCACCATATTTCCACAAATCATATTTCTTACCATGCGTACCAACACAAAGTTTATATTTACCACAATAAGAATATTCCTTAATAGCATCCCCTGGGCCGATTTCAGGACAAGAATAATTTTCCCTGAAAGGACATTCAGAACATTCAATATCTAATCTACAGGAAGACATAATCACACTCCTCTCAAACATGCTTTTTGGCTGTAGAGTCTACAAGCTTCGAGCACTGCATCAAGCAGGTTGGGTTTGCCCCTAAGATCATCAAGCATTTTCACAAAGACAAATTTATCATTCGACCAGCCACCACTATAGAGTTGATGTGCAAATGCTACAACTTGTCTCAAGTCCTCATGAATAATCTTAGATTCCAGGATTAATTGCCATTTAATATCGCCGTTTTGTTCGTCTAAAAAACGCTTTACCAAATTTAATAAAACTGAATCAGCAGTAAATATGTAGTAAGCATAACAATAATCAGCGTAATCCAAAGTAGTGTTGGCTGCGGCTTTTAAAGTTTGTAGTCGCTTGAACTCTTGTTCGTGGTTAGTGTTAACAAAATGCATTATAGATTCCTCCGATCACTGATTTATATTACTAGAAAAAGCGTTAAGGAAATCCCCCGGAGTCATAATCGTAAAATACTCTTGTATTTCTGGAGTGTAAAAGTCTAGATCCCCGGTGATAAGTATATCCGGTTGAGCTACCATAGCTGAAATCAGGATTGGGATATCTTTTGGATCTCGTATATATGGGACTTTTACTGCGGAAAGGTCTTCTGGAGTGTATGCTAATTCAAACTCGATTCTCGTTAAGAATTGATCCCATTCTGGCAATTTATTTGGGAATCGCTTATTTAAAATCCGCGATACTTCGGCGATAGAATAGCTACAAATGATCAACTGATGCTCTTCAACAAGTAGAAGAAGTAGTTTTCTTGAAACTGATGTTTTGGATATCATAGCTGAAATCAATACATTGGAATCGACGAACACACGAAAAAAGTTATTTTTTTCGTTCATTCCACATTTCCTCCCGGACTTGCTCTAATTCTTTTAGCATCTCTTCTTCAGTAATTCCCTTGGCCTGGGCTTCTGCGCTCATCGAATCTAAAAACTTTTTTAAGGCAATTACACTAGATTTTGTGATGACTATATTCCCATCTTTTTCAATAAAAGCCACCTTATCGCCTTCGGATAATTTTAATCGTTCACGAACCGCCTTTGGGATGGTAATTTGACCTTTTGATGTAACCCTTGAAACTTCCATGTCCATAAAAATTAGCTCCCTTTGTTATTTATTCCTTACTTTCCTTACTTATATTATAACATAACATGAAAATTATTTTCAACTAAAAGTTCCGTTTATTATTAGGGAATTGGAACTTCGCTATATTTATAATAAAGATTGCCTCATAAAGTAAGCTTCGATATACTAATTCTAAGAATATGTTCCGATACTCACTATTTTAGGAACTTTACTTTGGAGGCGATACAATGAAGAGAAACTGGGAAATAGATGAGCTAATAGAACATTTCACCTTCCTACCCCATGAGTTACAACAGATCGGAAACAAGACTGGTGAAACCCGAATAGGATTTGCTGTACTGTTTAAGTTTTTTCAATTCGAAGCCCGGTTTCCAACAAACAAATACGAAGTTCCTAAAGTGGTTATTAATTATATTGCCAAACAAATTGATAGTTCTCAAGAACTGTACGCAAGGTACGACTGGTCCGGACGTTCTATTAAATATCACCGAACACAGATCCGGGAATTCTTTGGGTTCAGAGAAGACACCACCCAGGATGCACAGGATATAACCGACTGGTTATGTAAGAACGTCTTTTATCATGACCAGGAATTTGAACATCTCAAAGATATGGTGTACAGCCGGTTTCGGGAACTGAAAATTGTTCCCCCTACCCCGGAGCGTCTTGATCGGCTTATTCGGTCTGCTGTCTCCACATTTGAGGATCAATTCTTTAATGTACCTAAAGCATCTTTGGCCAAGCTAGATGCCCTGATAGATAGTATTTCATCCTTAGATGTGGAAAAAGACGAACCAACCGGCGAGAATGGCGATCAGCTTTCTTTTCATGAGTTAAGGGCAGATCCAGGTCGGCCGGGATTAGAAAGTGTCTTTAGAGAGATTAATAAGCTGAAAATAATCCGTAATTTGGATTTTCCTGATGATCTTTACCGAGATATCCCACATAAAGTTTTGAAAAAGTATAAGCAGCGTGTGGCTACTGAGGATATCCGTGAATTGCGGCGGCATCCGGAACCAATACGTTACACGTTGTTATCCTCTTTCTTTTATCTCCGGAGATTGGAAATTACCGATAACCTCATAGAGCTACTTATTCAAATCATTCACCGCATCGGAGCACGGGCCGAACGCAGGGTAGAAAAGGAAATACTTAATGATCTTCGGCGGGTTAGCAATAAACAAGGAATCCTGTTCAACCTGGCGCAAACAGCGCTGGAATTCCCGAATGGGATTATTAAGGATGTACTCTATCCGATAGTAAGCGAACAGACGTTAAAAGACTTGGTTAAAGAATTTAAAAGTACGGGTCCAGCTTACCGAGAAAAAATACATACTGTAATTCGCGCCTCCTATGGCAGCCATTATCGCCGGATGATTCCTGAAATATTAGGCATCCTTCAATTCCATTCTAATAATGATGTCCACCAGCCTGTCATTAAAGCCCTGGAACTCATCAAAAAGTACGCTCCAACCGGGTCGCATTATTTTCCCTCATCAGAAGTTATCCCGATCGATGGCGTTATCCGTTCCGTGAATAGGGAGATTGTCATTGAAAAAGATGATAATGGTAAGGAACGGATAAACCGCATTAATTATGAGATCAGCGCACTTCAATCCTTAAGGGATCGTCTTCGTTGTAAAGAAGTATGGGTAAAAGGTGCCGATCGGTACCGCAACCCAGATGAAGACCTTCCAGCAGACTTCGAGATGCGACGAGAAGAAAACTATAAAGCCCTTAATCAACCAATGGATGCAGATTCCTTTATAAACTCTTTAAAACAAGCAATGATTGAGGGTTTAGAACGTCTTGATATTGGACTTCCCAAAAATCAAAAAGTTCGGATTACTGACAAAGGAAAAGGATGGATAACCTTATCGCCGTTGGAGCCGCTGGCAGAACCGGCAAATTTAACCCGTATTAAAGCCGAATTGCTGCGTCGGTGGCCAATGACAAGCTTGCTAGATGTTCTAAAAGAAACCGATCTCAGGATAGCTTTTACCGAAAAATTTAAAACATCGGCAGTCCGGGAGGCATTGGGCCGGGATACTTTACAAAGGCGCTTAATTCTATCCTTGTACGGACTTGGCACCAACACTGGATTAAAAAGGATTAGCTCCGGTGGACATGAAGAATCATACAAAGATTTACTTTATATACGGCGTAAGTTTATTCACCGGGATAACCTGCGAAATGCTATTGCTGAAGTAGCGAATGGCATATTTAGGGTCCGAATGCAGGAAATATGGGGTGACGGCACCACTTCTTGCGCTTCAGATTCAAAAAAATTTGGCGCCTGGGATCAAAACCTTATGACCGAATGGCATATTCGGTACCGAGGTCGGGGTGTTATGATCTATTGGCACGTAGAAAAAAATTCGACGTGCATTTACTCGCAGCTAAAATCGTGTTCCTCATCGGAGGTTGCCGCCATGATCGAGGGGTTACTACGGCATTGTACCGACATGGAAGTCGAGAAAAATTACGTTGACTCTCACGGACAAAGCGAAGTAGCCTTTGCTTTTTGTCATCTGCTTGGGTATCAGTTAATGCCGCGATTGAAGGCTATTCACTCTCAAAAGTTATACCGACCTGAATCCGGAATGACCGAAGCTTACCCCAATCTTCAACCGGTTCTTACACGTCCGATTAACTGGGACCTAATCCGCCAACAGTATGATCAAATGGTGAAATATGCTACTGCTTTGCGTCTTGGGACCGCTGAAACAGAAGCCATCTTAAAACGGTTCACCCGCAACAACCTTAAACATCCAACCTATCAGGCTTTAGGAGAGCTCGGCAAGGCCGTAAAAACTATTTTTCTTTGTGATTATCTGCACTCTGAAGAATTACGCCAAGAGATTCACGGGGGGTTAAACGTTGTTGAAAACTGGAATAGTGCAAATGGCTTTATCTTTTATGGTAAAGGTGGAGAAATATCGACTAACCGATTAGAGGATCAGGAAATAGCTGTTCTTTCGTTACATCTATTACAGAATTGTTTAGTGTATATCAATACGCTTATGCTTCAGAACATCTTGTCAAATTCGAAATGGTTTAATCTAATGACTCCAGAAGACTTTCGCGCTCTAACGCCTCTCGTATATACCCATATCAACCCTTATGGAACGTTCAAACTGAACATGAGTGAACGCCTTCCGCTGGAAGAAGGTGTGAGTGCATGACGGAAAAGAGAACTACTTCGGCTAAAAAGAAAGCTAAAGAGCTGGCCAAGTATCTCCGGGGGGAACGGCCTGACTATGCCTATCTAAAAAGCTTATTTCAACACTTGAGGGCTGAGTTGGAAATAGAAATACCTAAAACATCCAAGAAGTTGCCTTATGTTCCCACGGAAGAAGAATTAAAGCGATATTACGATGTGGTCTGGAAGGCCAAAATCTTTCAAGACATGATGATAGTTAAAACGCTACTATATACTGGCGCAAGAGTCAGTGAGTTAATAAATATCAAGCTTACAGACGTTGATTTTCACTACTGTCAAATACGAATAAACAAAGGGAAAGGGAACAAGGATCGCATTGTCCCGTTCCCCCAGTCATTTAAGGAGCTGCTGGCCATGCACGCTGATTCAATGGCCAAAAAGCAAGCGGTTTACCTGTTTGAATCCTCATGGAAGAAGAAATATACAGACCGAGGTATCCGAAAGATCCTGGCTAAGTATTCAGAAGAAGCAAGTTTGTCACAAAACTTATCACCGCATAAATTGCGGCACTTCTTGTTAACCTGGCTTAAAAAGCAAGGCATCGATGATGCACTGATTCAACCTTATTCTGGGCACGAAAGCCGAAAGTCATTAGAAGTGTATTCAAAATTAGCAATTACAGACGCGCAAGCAGAATATAACGAGGTTATAAACAGATTTCCCATTTGATACCATCTACTTTGCCCCTGGTGACAGTTTCGCTGGTACTACCCCATGTAGCGGTAAATCCTTATTCTTAAATGATCCCATTGAATCGCTCTCCTGAAAAACAACCAA
>OMOF01000367.1 GCA_900290375.1 Candidatus Desulfosporosinus infrequens | reverse complement strand
TAACGGATAATTACGCTAAGAGAGATCCGATAGATGGATGTTGAGATTAAGTTTTAAAGAGTCTCTATCACAAGCAGCAGAAGGCGCTTGCTGAAATGCCACAGGGTTTTACAAAACCTTATATCACTTACATTGCCCTCTCAAATCCAATAATATCACACAGGAAAGGCAATGTAAGAGCAATTCGGACGGGGAAACAGTGCATGAATCAGGATTATAGGAGGCTAAACACAGTGAATAACGAGCTACCCATTCGCAGTAGGCTTTCAACGTTGGATCGTTATCTCGCTTAATGCTAGTTTCTGCAGGAAAAAGTATTTTAACAAAAAGGGACTGCTGATTAGAGGATTGCAGGTTTGAAAGGATGATTATTATGCTCCAAACGTTTGCTGATTATGTAGCATACACGTTGTTTGGTCTTTTGCCGAACAGCCATTTGGGTGCTGCTGTTAACTTCTTTATTTACGATACTATCAAGATTTTCTTAATGTTGGCCACTATTATCTTTTTGGTTTCGCTAATCCGTAGCTTTTTTCCGCCAGAACGCACAAAGAAGATTTTAAGCCATAAACGTGAATTTATCGGGAATATTTTAGCAGCCCTGTTGGGAATCGTGACTCCGTTTTGCTCCTGTTCTGCGGTACCGGTTTTTATTGGTTTTGTTGAATCTGGGGTGCCCCTAGGGGTTACATTTTCCTTTCTTATCTCTTCACCGATGGTTAATGAGGTGGCTCTGATTATGCTCTGGGGAATGTTCGGCTGGAAGATTGCAACAATTTACATCGCTACTGGGGTTACCGTTGCCATTGTAGGTGGATTGGTGATTGGAAAACTCAAACTAGAACATCTGGTGGAGGAGTATGTTTACAACATAAAAATGGGTGAAATTGAATTGGCTGTCTTAACTTGGAGGGAAAGGGTAGAGTATGCTTGGGAATATGTTGTGGACATCCTGAAAAAGGTCTGGTTGTATGTCATTATTGGGATAGCTATCGGTGGTGCAATGCATGGTTATGCACCTGCTGATTTCTTGGTCAAATATGCCGGAAAGGATAACCTATTTGCCGTTCCTTTGGCAGTACTCATCGGAGTGCCTCTCTATTCCAATGCAGCTGGGATCATTCCCATAGTTCATGTGTTGATGGAAAAAGGGATGGCTTTAGGTACGGTTCTTGCCTTCATGATGGCCGTGACCGCCTTGAGTTTGCCGGAAATGATTATTTTGCGTAAAGTATTAAAACCGAAACTGCTCGGTATTTTTATTGGGATCATGACGGTGGCGATTATTTTCGTAGGATATTTGTTTAATTGGATATTTGTTTAGGAGGAAAAGAAATGGATATCAAAGTGCTAGGTACTGGATGTAAAAAATGTATTGCTCTCTATAATTTAATCAATGAAGCAATTACTGAATTAGGAATTCAGGCCAATGTAGAGAAGGTAGAAGAGATTACTAAAATCGTACAGTATGGGGTAATGCTTACCCCTGGGTTGGTGATTAACGGAAAGGTTAAAATGTCCGGAAAAGTGCTAAGTAAAGCTGACGTAAAAAAATATATTCAAGAAGAAATGTAATGAACGGCTCTGCAGGCGGTAAGAAGGGTTGCAAAGGAGATGAGCTAACCAGTCATCTGTTGAACGTGCAGATTATATAGGAATAGCAACAGGGGCATTTGTACAGAAAGGTACAGATGCCCCTGTTGCTCTCTACTCATGTTCTCCGCAGCTGCATTTGATAATCCCGTCCTTGATCATCTCTTCTAGTTCATCAGGGAAATATATGGCCTTAGTAATACAGTATTTTTGGCAGTCCTTACAACCCTCAATACAATTATCCTTTGACATCACATGGGCCTTACTATCTATTTCTTCCAGCACACCATACTCACAAAATTCTACGCAAGCTATACAGCCTGTGCATTTACTTTCAACTATAAATGGATACCATTTGGTAGACATATATACTTCCTCCATTATTTCAATTGACTAATCCGCAGTATTCAGGCCAGTGTGTGAAAAGCAGGAGTGGAAAGAAATGGCCTTGGTTACAACTACATCCGCAGACCATGGTTTATACTGATTTTCATTTTTCGCTCTTTAAAGGATTCTTCTACTAAGAACAAGTGTTGTATAGGTGGCAGGGGTTCGCCATCATCCTNNGTTTTGTCCTCTTGTGAATTACTCAGGGTTTTGTACTTGAAACAGCTTATGAGGTCGTTATTGTCATCTATACCTAAACCACAGTTACCACATGTTTTCATGTTAAACATCCTCCTTTTAAACTTTTCGCAGAGGTATAATGGAACTAACTCATCTTAATGATAGATATTGACTGAGTTCCTAGTTAGAGATTTAATTTCCGCTGATTTTTATATAATATAATAAGATTATTATATTATATAAACGTTTTAAAGTATACCAGAGTACATTGAAGTTTCTAAGGGAAATAGTGCTGACTGTGCTATCAACCCGATCGAAAAAGAAATACAGTACATCTATAATAGTGCAACTACCTGACGGGAAACCTCTAAGATCTCCATTTCCATGGGGAAAAAAGGTAAATGGCTCCCTAATGTTAGATGAGGAATGGTGTAAGGATTTGCGATCCAGTTGCAACAGCATGTCTCTATGCCTGCCGTTGGAATCTAAAGCAATCATTGATGAGCTGATAAATGAAGGTGTGGTGTTTTAGATGTTGGCAAGATAGAATGAGGAAAAAACAATAGTGACATGATAATTGAATAGCAGTATAATATTAATATATGATAATTACATAATAATGAGGTGTGGGTGATCGACAGTAAGGAGATCTGTACGGACGTAATAATTACCAAAGCAACGAAACTCAAGGAAAACATAGCGAATTAGTGGTTATCACCATGAGATCAATCGTATAAACGCAAATGCAAGGCACAAACACAAAAACAAATATATTTACAAGGGGGATATTAAAGTGACGACAAAGTGGTATCCGATCATTAATTATGATAATTGTATTGAATGTGGTGCATGTATGAACAAATGCACTCACGGTGTTTACCAAAAAGACAGTGAAAAGCCTGTTGTCATTTATCCTGAGGGATGCATTGATCGCTGTACAGGGTGTCAAGCTTTATGTCCGGCAGAAGCGATCCAGTATTATGGAGATATAAATGGTTCTAAGACAACATGCAACTGCGGGAGTTGTTGATAATATGTGGGGAAACACTACGCTCCTGAGTGGATAATGTCAAGGAACGGTTGACAGACCTAAGAAGATATTATTGGGTCAGAACCCAATAAATATAAAGAAATATAAGGAGGCGATATTTAATATGATTAATGCAAAAGATTATTTCGATGTAGGAATCAGATTTCATGGGCACAAATGTCCAGCAATGCCGTTAGGTCTCAGAGCTGGGGCAGCGGCGATGAACGCCCTTGGTGTGGAACGTTCAGAGGATAAGGAACTGTTGATGGTAGTGGAGACTGGTAACGATCACGCCGCTGGCTGTTATGTTGATGGCCTGATGACCATTACTGGTTGTACGTATGGCAAAAGCAATATTAAAAAAACCTATGTGGGTAAAATGGCCTTTACCTTGATTGATACGAAACGGCAAAAAGCCGTGCGCGTTCAGCTAAAACCGGAATTTTTCGGCAAGATGCTGCAATCGCCCTTTGTACAGCAACGCAAACAAGGCGTGCCGCCACAAGACATACCCGCAAATATCACTGACCCCCTAGTTGAAGGGGTCATGAATCGGGCCGAAGAAGAATTTCTGGCTATCAGTCCAGTGTTTGATTATCATTTGGAAAAGACGAAAGGAACATTTGATACCGACTTATGTGAGGCGTGTGGGGAACGGGTATTTGTGAACAAATTACAAAATGTCGATAGCAAAAAAATCTGTATTCCCTGTGCGGAAAAAGCAAAATAAATAGTTTAGTTTAGCAAACAGATGACTGATTCTAGCAAGATAAACTAGCAACAGGGGCATTGTACTGAAAGATACAGATGCCCCTGTTGCTTTCAGATATCTTAGAAAGTAAAGGACCAGAGGTGTGCAGCCCTGGGTCCTTGGGTCTTTAGGACCCATAGGTATATTGACAGCAACTAATATTCCTTATGGTCCGGCAATTGCTGAAAATTTAAGCAACAATACCAGTTTGTTTTATCAATACTTTGATATAATAATGATATTCTGGCGTATTATTAGCAGAAAAAGAAACTATAAGTTTTTACTTTAGTGGTTAACAACCCCTCAATGTGAATCGGGGGGAGTTTTTCATGGTATCATAGAGTAAATGACTGCACAGGGCTGTTCTCAACCAAACAGGAGATTTGATTCAATATGTCTTGCATACTTATAAAATATTGTATTTGAGACTCGAAACATATTATAATATTATTGAATGGTTGCTTCATGGGCAGATTAAATAATAAATAGGATTAGAGGGGTTTTTGTGGTAGTGGAAGAACAAATCGTAGCCATGAAGAGTGATTTTTTTAAGGCCTTGGCGCACCCTACCCGGGTACGTATCCTCGAACGTCTGGCGAGGAACGGCGAAGAAGTGTGTGTTTGTGAGCTAATCGAGGATTTGGGAGTCGAACAGTCGAATTTATCCCAACACTTAAGTATTTTGCGCAAACAACATATTATTACATCGACTAAAGTGGGCTTAAAAGTCATGTACCGTGTCAAATATCCTGAAGTATTAACCATTATGGAGAAGGTCCAGAAAATTCTTGCTCAACAATTTCAAGAGGGGGAGGCTTTGATGAGGCATCTTGCCGACAGCTAGGAAGGCAGAAATGTTATTTTGATGCAAGTCGAAAACATGCAAAAATTATGTCTTAGGGGGTTATGAGTACACCAGCTCTAGTGATTAACGGGGCTGTTAAGCTGGTTGGGAAAGTGCCAAATAAGGCGCGCTTGATAGAAATCTTAGAAAAAGAATTGAATGCTTTATAAAAAGTCCCGTCATACTGTAGTTCAGTGTGGCGGGACTTTCTAAGGCTAGCGGAGAGAAGGAGCCGAATAAAGCGTATCTCAATTCTCTTGAACGTAATCTCCTTGATGATGTCAAAAAATACTTGGCCATTACCGAAGAATTTTATCAGGCTCAAAAGGGTGATTTTGATAAAAATTTCAGAACGTAAAATTTATTAACTCCGGTTGGCTTGGGCTGCCTTGACAGCCAATGCGACGCATGCCCCAACAATAGGATTATTCCCCATTCCAATAAAGCCCATCATATCTACATGCGCAGGTACGGAGCTGGACCCCGCAAACTGAGCATCAGAATGCATTCGACCGAGTGTGTCGGTAAACCCATAAGATGCTGGACCAGCGGCTACATTATCTGGATGAAGCGTTCGTCCCGTTCCTCCGCCAGAGGCCACAGAGAAAAAGGGATGCCCGTTTTCGATGGCCCATTTTTTGTAGGTTCCCACAACGGGATGTTGAAAGCGCGTTGGATTTGTCGAGTTTCCAGTAATAGAAATATTAACGCCACGAGCTTTCATGATGGCAACCCCTTCATCCACTGAGTTAGCCCC
Source organism: Candidatus Desulfosporosinus infrequens (assembly GCA_900290375.1). GTDB lineage: Bacteria > Bacillota > Desulfitobacteriia > Desulfitobacteriales > Desulfitobacteriaceae > Desulfosporosinus > Desulfosporosinus infrequens. Next base: position 9,867 of record OMOF01000367.1, on the reverse strand, counting down.
GAAGACTCTCACTGCCTGACGTTTATCTGTGGCATATTTTTTTTCGTTTAAGACGATTAACTCATTTTTAGCAAAATCATAGTCAGTTTGGACATACGTAAATCCTATCATACGAGCAATAATCTTAGCTGCGTCTTTTCCCAGACCAATGAGGACAACTTCCAGCGGTTTTTTGCGGGCTAAATCCGCATATTTGGATACCCCCAAAGCGCCTTCGGCTGCCGCAAACGATTCATGTCCAGCCACAAAGGCAAAGACGTTCGTGCGATCGTCGAGCAACATATTAGCTAGGCGTCCATGGCCTAATCCCACTTCTCGTTGATAAGCAATCGAGCCGGGAATGGTAAAGGATTGTAAACCTTCCCCGATGGACATGGCCGTTTTAGTCGCCTCGGTCTCTCCTGACTTAAGCGCCAGAGCTGTTCCCATAGTAAAGGCCCAGATCGCATTGTCATAGACGATCGGTTGTATTTCTCGGGTTATTGTTTCAACATCGATTCCCTTCGCCAAGGTATAGTCTTTTACTTCGTTAAGATCACGCATTTTAAGATGCTTGAGCGCGTCGTTAATCCCTAGTTGACGGTGTTCATATCCAGTAAACATCAATAATCTCCCCCTTAAGATTTTCTTGGATCGATCACTTTTACGGCTTCGCCAAATCGACCATACGTGCCGGTCGCCTTTTCATAGGCGCTTTCGGGAGGGAGACCATCGCGAATGAAGGCCATCATTTTTCCTAAATTCACATATTTATAACCGATGATTTCTTTCTCGTCATCGAGTCCAAGTTCTAAAACATACCCTTCGGTGACCTCTAAATATCTAGGCCCAAATTGGCGAGAACTATAAATCGTACCGATCTGGGAGCGCATAAACTTGCCGAGTTCCTCTCCCCCTTCACCTAAGGGAATTCCTCCCAGAGAAAAGGCAGTTTGGCTTCTTCCATAAGCTAACTGAAGAAAGAGTTCCCGCATGGCCACATTGATGGCATCACATACTAAGTCGGTATTCAGAGCCTCAAGTAAGGTTTTTCCAGGTAGAATCTCTCCCGCCATAGCGGCACTTTGCGTCATTCCCGAACAGCCAATTGTCTCCACTAACGCTTCTTCAATAATTCCGTTTTTCACATTTAAAGTCAGTTTGCAAGCACCTTGTTGGGGAGCGCATCCTCCGACTCCATGAGTTAAGCCGTTTAAATCACGGATTTCCAAGGCTTTCGTCCAACGCCCTTCTTGAGGAATTGGCGCAGGTCCGTGCATGGCGCAACTTGAAATTACTTCTTTCATGTTTCTTACTCCTTCTCTCAAATTCAATAGAACCCATCCTACGACAAACTATTGCCCCTCATCATTTTCTTGAAGTTCTGCGTATGTAAAATGTTTGTTATCCGTTTCTTTCTTTATTTCTGCCATATAATCCTTGCATCATTCACAACTAAAATACACACTTTCAGTTACGGTCGTTGCAGTTAAATACAAAATATCATATACATTATTAAATAACAACAGATATTACATTTTATCGTATACGTATATTCATCGCATTACTCACATTAAGAAAGAGAATTGGACTAAGTTTTGCAAATATTCTTTTTGAATACAACAAAAGCTATGAAGGATAATAGTTCTATGACAACTATATAAGCAGTAAGAGACGGAATAGATAGCTGCTATGATAGTGCGGGTGGAGGCTCTCTCAAACCCGAGCACGGCAATGCCTAATTGTGCTTTTTCGAGCATCAATTGATCGTTTGCTCCGTTACCTAACATATTAACCTCCTTTTCAGAAATATTGGGACAAAAGTCCTACCAAAATGGGCCGTAGGGGCATTATGGGAAAAGATAGAAAGTATTATACTGAACTTAAGGAAGGTGGATGATTGGCATGGGGCTTATAATTCCATATCTGATCTGTCTGGCACTGTATTTTGCCTTTGACTATGGGGAAAGTCTACCTAGGAGAAGAAGAGATTGACTGACTGATGCTGTGAGGAGGATTTAGTCTTAGCCTTAGCCCGTGAGGAAAGGGAAGGGCTCATGCAACTTTTGGAACATCTTCGCAGGAAGATTCCAGATGTAATCAAACAGTATAATGCTTAAAGCAGTCATCAGTTGTAATTGAGGAGCTTTTTGCGTTTCATAGCATAATTCAGCAGTTTTTAAAAATTTAACATACTCTTTATACAAAGTTCATGAAAGGATAACGTAGATCGTTTATAATTGCAACAGATAATAATAATAACTATAAAAATAACAATAAGAGCAACAAGATATATAGCTTATTATCCCTCCTAGCGAGGGACTTTTTTTGTAAATAAATTTCTTCCATTAGCTTATCTCCTCCTTGGAAGATGAATTATTATGCGTTTGTACGAAAGGCTTAAGTAGAGCGTTCAAAATATAAATGGTTTATCAATGGCTGATAAGTATGGGCACGAAAAAAAATGTATGCAGCATAAACCTTAATGAATATTTCACATATCGTTCGAGAATCAAGTCATTAGCAGTGCTATAATAATATGATTGGATTTATTTAGAACTCGTATTTTGTGTGAAAACTGAAGAACAAGAGGAAGGGAAAACCAGAATGAAGAAGGAAATCAAGCAAATATTACTTGGCGCTTTAGTTATGTTTCTGACTGTGATAAGCATTTTTTTGCCAGTCACAGCGGCTGCGGCAACAAGTGATCAAACGGACTCAAAGCTAACTCGTATTTATGGCAATGATCGATATGAAACAGCGGCAAAAATTGCTGAGGCGGGCTGGCAAGCAACTTCTAACTATGCGATAGTAGCTCCGGGCATGGATTCAAATCTAATCGATGCCTTAACAGCAGGTCCACTTGCAGCCAAACTCAATGCGCCCATACTGTTGACTGAAGAAGATTCCCTCAATTCTTTTGCACGTCAGGAGCTTACTCGACTGGCTGTCAAAACAGTTTTTATTACTATTACGACTGGTCCCGGTGTAAATCTCCAGAATGTAATCAAACAAATAAAGGCCATTCCAACAGTAACGGATGTAGAAATGCTTGGTGGCAGTGATACAGCGCAAACATCGGTAAACATAGCAAATGAACTAGCCAGTTTAGGTACAAAGATCAGCAGGGTCATCATTGTGGGCGGTAGCGGAGTAGACGCACTATCCGTATCACCAATAGCTGGCGCTCAAGGCATACCAATCCTATATACTTTTGGAAAGTCACTATCTAACTGTGTAAGCGACTATCTAAATGGTTTGAAGTTTAGTCTCAATAAAATATATGTCATAGGCGGAACAGGAGTAATTAGTGATGCCGTAGCATCTCAACTGCCAGGTTCAGTAGACCGGGTAGCGGGTATAGACCGGTATGACACAAATAGACAGGTTTTGAAGAAATTCAATAGTATTTTAAACTACAAAAGCACCTATTTAGCCAATGGGGAGACACTTGTAGATGCTTTAGCCGTTTCGCCACTGGCAGCCCTAAGTGGATCACCGATTCTGTTGACATCACAATCGTTACCTTCTGCGAGTGCGGCCTATGCCCAAGCTAATTTATCGTCGAATGTGGTTGCTCTAGGCGGTGCATCAGTAGTATCAGCCGCTGTTCTTGCCCAGCTATCTTCTGTGCAAGTTATTAATCAAGATGGTATTTCACAAGGACCCAACGACCCGAATAATCCGAGCCCAATCAATTCAGTACTCAAAATAACAGGGAATCATGTAACTTTAAGTAATTCCAGTACAAATGATAGCATAAACATTCAAGGCAACGATGTTACCTTAAACAATGTAACGTCAAAAGGTACTATAATTGTTGATCCAGGCGCAACAGGGACAGCACTGCTGCAAAATGTCACTGCAGAAAATATTGTAGTCCTTTCCGGAGGGTTCAGTGTCGATTTGCAAAATGTAACAGCCGACGCACTGATGATTGCAAGCAGCAGTGATGTTTACCTCATATCAAGTGGCACTACAAGTATTTCTCAGACCACTTCAACATCCTCGGCTGATCTGGATAACTCGGGTGGGGGTTCCTTTGGTCAAATAACAATCTCAAGTGCCTCCGCAAATAATTCGTCAAGTCAAACAGTTACGCTACAAGGTACATATACAAATGTGGTGGTAGACAGCCCGATTAATTTAACACTTGGTAGTAACACAACCCTACAGGTCTTGGCGAATAACGCTAAGGCAAACATTGTAGTGCCTTCATCGTCTTCGATTACGAACCAAACCACTAATAATCAGGTCGCCACGGCCTACGGCGAAGATTCAGGAACGACCTCTAACGATTATGGAGATGATTTCTATATCGGACAATTAGGTTATGGGACACTTGAACATTTTGATGCCGCTACTGGTGGTGACGATGCAGGTGGAAATTTTTTCAATAGTGTAGGAGCCACAAATGCCACGTGGGTCTACGGTTATTGGCTTTTGTCAGGCTTAAGTGTGGCCCCTGCAGGAACGTCTGCTACGGACTGGGGACAACAACAAGCGCAAGCTGCAAATAAGGCCTTTATTGATATGCATAACAAATACGGTTCTAAGGTCAAGCTTGTTATCTTTGCAGACGTTGAAGCTTGTGGCGGGGGTCTGGATAGTGAAGATTTTACCAATAATCAAGCAATTTATACTGCCTTTGTTGACGGGATCAACCAGAAAGGTTCAGCAAAAACAGGCACATATTCTAGTCCGCATGAATGGAATACTCAATCTATGGGCACAAATTTTACACCACTTACACCAGGATATTATTGGGTGGCAGATTATCCGGGTGGAACACCAGATCAAAGTATACTAACTACGTCTAATCAGTTTTGGACATGCTTCCCTCAAACAAGTGAACAGGCTCAAATGTGGCAATTCGAGGGGACACCAGATTATGACGTAGCCAGAGCTTTACCGGGCTAATTTATTTCATTACTTATTTTTGCTAACAACTAACGAAAGTTAGTTTGTTAGCAGGTAAAACAAGACTAACAGTAGAATTGATTACCAATAATGATGTTTAGAGTTTCGGACAATACTATTTCCGTATGAAACTAACTCCATGATATTGATTAAAAAGAGGATGTCACGATGAAAAAGTTAAAATTTATTATGGCTATCGCGTCGATTGCGGTTATAGGAACTACACTAGCAGTGCACTATTCAAGTGGTCAGTCAATGCAACAATTAGTTCAGCAATCATCAACGTCTTCGCCGAGCCAAGCTGGAAGTCTAGGTGTTATTGCTTCGACAGAGCCCCAACCCCCTCCCCCTGAGGATATTGAATGGTTACCAAATCATCGAATCCAAACAATACGCAAAGATAGGGTGGACGTAGCTTATATTGATGCAAAACACGGCTGGAAATTGGTTCCTGGTCAGGGTGCTATGAATAGCGAACCTGCAGACATTTACCAGACAACGGACGGAGGAGAGACCTGGATAAAAGTTGCAGTTGCAAATCAACAAAATATTTCGGCTTCGGAATCCACGAATTTGCCTGCTGGTACGTTGCCGAACGAAGGCATTAAAAACGGTCTTAGTTTTGCAAACTCCTCAACTGGTTGGATCACTGGGTACGCTCCCAGGGTCGGCTATCAGTGGATTTTTGTAACAAATGATGGCGGACATACGTGGGTACATCAAGAATTGCCAGTTCCAAAAGATGTGTCACAGTATACAAGCATGTCCTTCGATTTGACGCCACCCACATTTTTCACATCAAAGGATGGCATTTTGATTGAGAAAATTGCGGATGCACCACGGAGCAGAGTTCATCCAACCTATGTGTTTTTCTTTACACAAGACGGAGGCCAAAATTGGAAGGATCAACCCTCCTCGAATATTAATTTGAAATTTCCTGACTCCGACCCTAATCGCTTGGGTCAAAGTTTTTTAGTTACATTAAATGATGCAACGTGGCATACCTCAGATAGCGGTTATACTTGGACACAATGATGCTTTTGTATAAGAAAATAGATTGACATATTGACATATCTTAATTTTCCAGTTATACTGATATTAACTCGTTCAAACTATTGGATTTAAGCAAACCTTCTCTATTGCCTACGGCTTCAGGAAGTTGTGAACTTGCCATGTAGCACGGGTAATATAATAGCGGAGGTTTTTTATAATGTTTAATGACAAAGTTCTAAATTGCAGAGACTGTGGCCGGGATTTTGATTTTTCAGCATCTGAACAAGAGTTTTATGCTGAAAAAGGGTTTACTAACGAACCTGGACGTTGCCCTGAGTGTCGCGCAGCTAAGAAAGCACAAAACAGAAACGATGGCGGTGGTTATGGCCGTCAAGAACGTCAAATGTTCGCTGCTGTTTGCGCTACTTGCGGAAAAGATACTACTGTTCCTTTTCAACCGTCTGGTGAAAAACCTGTTTATTGCCGTGAGTGTTTTGTACGGCCCACACGTAGTAACTGGTAAATTATCGTATAGTATAAACCTTCCTTGGCTTAAGAGCCGAGGGAGGTTTTTCTTTTTACCAGGAATGAAGTATGACTCGGGCACCAAAAAACAGCCATCTCGATCTCGGTTGTCATTTGTATCATAAGTGAAGATTAGCACGATGACAACAGAAGGTACTCTGGTGAATATGATGAACGTAGTAGCTTAATAAGAGGAGGTGTGCTATATGTCCTGCTGCGCATATCAATACAGACACGACGGCTATGAAGTGTGTTATCGACAGCCCTATGACGAATCGCCGCATGGTTATGGGTGTTGCTTTTGCCAAGGTAATATCGACTATTGCCCTTTGCCCACTTTTAATAGCGAAGAAGGAGAACAGTGAAGGATGTACATACAAAAAGGCCTCAGTTGCTGAGGTCTTTACCCATACCCGAACATTTTTCTCCTACATGTTGATATGCATCTCTCGAAAGAGAAGGGCATCGGGGGTTCAAGGCTCACTTCGGTCCTGCGTGAAATATATTTTTGAGAATTTACTCAAGTAATAGATTATAATTAGTACTTAAGTGGCCATTTCGTTGATGATTTTAGCAGGCCTATCGCACAGGTTGCGATCATATAGTAAAACATAAGGAGGGAGAAAAAATATATGCCACAGATGAAAAAGATCATAGTTATATTATTTGCGCTTATGATCTCAGGGTGCTTTACCATACCAACTTATGCCAGCACATCACCGACAATAACGCGACTTGCTGGGCCGGACAGATACGCCACAGCTCAAGCTATTGCGAAGCAAGGGTGGACACAAGCGGATTATGCCGTATTAGCTTATGGGGAAAATTTTCCGGATGCTTTATCGGCAGTAGTTTTAGCTAAAAAATACAGTGCGCCAATACTTTTAACTAGTGGCGATAATTTACCTAGTATAACAAAACAAACCCTAACAGATTTGCAAGTTAAGAATGTTTTGATTATAGGTGGAACCGGAGTTATACCTGTTTCAATCGAAACTGAATTGCAATCAATGGGAATAACACCAACCCGTATTGCGGGGCAAGACAGGTATGAAACATCCATTAAAATCGCTCAACTAATAAGTTCACCTTCACAATTAATCGTTACGACAGGAGAAGATTATCCAGATGCTTTATCAATAGCACCAATAGCAGGAGTAAAACAAATTCCTATTATTTTAGTGCCAAAAGATTTTCTGCCTGAAGTCGTTAAAAGTTATATTTCGTCACTGAATATTAATAAAACCTATGTAATAGGTGATTCGAGCATTATTGGTGATACTGTTTGTAACCAATTCCCTAATCCTGAAAGAATTGTTGGAACAGACAAATATGAAAGGAATATAGCTATAAACAAGGAATTTGAGAGTAGCTTCAATTCTGGTAGCATTTGTATCGCAACAGGTGAAGGGTTTGCAGATGCTTTAACTGGAGCAGCATATGCTGCTGAACTAGCGGAGCCTATTATTCTTGTTCAGAATACTCCGGCTAGTGATACAGAAAATTATTATCAAAAGCGTCTAACCAATGTAAATAACGTTTACCTCTTTGGAGGAACAGGAGTTATTCCGGATGCACTGATACAAGGATTAAATGGTTCAACGCAAAATGATTCTCCTAGTTCAAAACAGATCTTAAGTGCCAATCAAATAGCTCAGCTGCTCCAACCTGCGATTGTTTATATTGAGGTATTTGATAGTGCTGGAAATGAATTGGGAACGGCAAGCGGAGTAATAGCAAGCAGTGATGGTAAAGTGTTTACAAATTATCATGTTATAGATGGGGCGTCAAGCGCGAAGGTAACACTATTTGATGGTAGAGTACTTGATGTTACAAATATTTCTGGCTATGATTCGAAATATGATGCCGTTGTTTTAAAAGTAAATGCCAAGGATTTACAACCCGCTAAATTTAGTTTTTCAAGTACCGCTCAGATTGGAGATAAAATTTATACTTTAGGAAATCCATTTGGACTTAATGATACAATTTCGGATGGCCTAATTAGTACGATTAATAGGGTCGTTGATGGAGAAACTTTTATTCAAATTTCTGCGCCAATATCTCCGGGCAGCAGCGGAGGAGCTTTAATTAATGAGCAAGGTGAAGTGATTGGAATAACTACGGCAGGCTTAACAGATGGTCAAAATCTAAATTTTGCTATCCCATATGAAAATTTCAACACGATTCAAGACCAAACTTTAAATGTGCCTATTGGATCAACGGTTAATCAACAGCCTGCTCCTATATCGACGTCCTTGGCAAATCCTATTTCCTTGAATGTCGCGCAAACAGTTGTAGTGAATGATTCAGTAAGGCTGACGTAACTGTGGAACAGATTATTAGGGGCACTCAGGCGTGGACCATGATAAAAAATGCTAACGCACTTAATGATTCTCCGAAATCGGGCTATGAATATTTACTGGCCGAAATTAATTTCAAATTATTAGATATTGATGGGGGGAAATCATTACACGTGGTTGGAGAATCAGATTTTAATCTCGTTTCGCAGGACGGCAGAGTATATGCACCAGCCGGGGAAGTGGAACCAGATCCCCCGTTGGATACAACTCTTTATAAAGGAGCCTCAAATGAAGGATGGGTAGTATTTTTAGTTAAAACTGATGATACTAAACCAATGATTTCATATAACGTTAACTATGACGGGACAGGAGGGATTTGGTTCAAAGCCTACTAACTTCTAGTCACGTCCTATAGTCATTTAAGAATACGAAGCTGAAAGAAGGGGATTAATAAACCCTTCTTTTTTGGCGAAAATTGTGAATTAATAATTTATTAAGACTTCTATTCGACATAAATTTTAAAAAAAGTATGATAATATAAAAAAACAAGTGTTTATGAGGAAATATAATAACCAAATCAGTAGAATGTTATAAATAATTTGCAAAATTTTACTTTAAATTACAAAAAAATGCAGTTTCATCAAAAAGTTATCTCTAGGGGACGAAAATTTTTAAACTAAAGGGGTGAAGACTTATGGGATTACCAGAAGTAATTCAGGTTGATAAAACGAAATGTCAGCACTGTTTAGCCTGCATTCTAGTGTGTCCAGTCAAACTTTGTAATATTGTGGAGCCGGATGGAGTTTCGGTTAAAGCAGATCTTTGCATTGGGTGTGGTGAATGTATTCGTGCCTGTCGAGAAAAGGGTCACAACGCCCGTTCAGGTATCGACGATTTTCCGGAATTTCTTCAGGACCTGCGTTCAGGTGTACCTCTCGGTATTATATTGGCACCGGCCGCTGTGGCAAATTACAGTGATTTGCTTCCTCAATTTTTAACTGCCTTGAGGGAAATAGGAGTGGCCAATGTTTTTGATGTTAGTTTTGGAGCGGAAATTACGACCTACCTATATTTACAAGCTCTGCAAAGTGGGGTTAAATTACCGATTATTGCTCAACCATGTCCAGCTATCGTTAGTTTTATTGAGATC
>OMOF01000073.1 GCA_900290375.1 Candidatus Desulfosporosinus infrequens | reverse complement strand
GAAGGAAAGGCTGAAGGAAAGGCTGAAACCATTTGCCAATATCTCGAAGTTAGGTTCGGTGCAGAGTCTCAAGCCCTTCAGGAGAGAGTTCGCACGATAACAGACTTGGATGTGCTCAGTCGGATAACAAATCGTATTTTCGTTGTCGTCCATTTAGATGAAGCAACGGCGCTCATTGAGGACCATTTAGTCTCTCAATAGCATCATCTGCTCGGGTCGGAAAAGGCCTCCGAAGTCCGTCTTCGGGGGTCCTCTTTTCCTCCCTAAGGTACCCTGGTACTTCCCGCAATTTGTCGAATATCTAATCGAAGAATAGTTGCGAGAGAGCCTTTCGCTTCGGCGAGGGGCTCTCTTCACTTCTAAAAGTTGTGTTCCCATGGTCCCTTGTGTGTCCCTAATGTAGCGTCATACTAATTTACTTAAATAAATAGCCATATTTCTTGAATCACCAGATTTGTTACTGCTCGGATCGGAAAAATCCATAAAGATAATCAGTTCCCTTTCTTGCCAAAGGGAGAGAGAAATTCCCCCCTAACATAAATTATTTATTCCTTCGACAAATTGCTCGAGGGAGCTTACTTCGGTCGATCTCCCGGGGTCGTGCCACCTCAGGATATAAAAGCCAAGATTAATTCTTTAAAGGTAACTCAAATAAACCTCAGATGAAAAGGTTTTTATACTTCCTATAATGTACTTGGGCTAATCCCTGGTCAAGACCCAACTCGAACAGTGATGATTGAAGCAAATTTAGATGGTTATGGGACGCTCCCTGATGGAACGGTGTTCCCCGGAGCAAGTGCAGATGCTGCAGGTGTTGGAGATCTTATTGGCCTTGCTAATTATTATCGTAGTTTACAAACACCACCTGCCTGCAACATTCTCTTAGCCGCTATTGGCAGTGAGTGCTATGACCGATCCGGTATCCAGTGGTTTCTGCAACATAAAGGAAACGTTGGTATGATTACTGCGGATGTAAATCTATATGATGTGGGCAGTACAGAGACACAGAAATATATTGCCGTTAATGCAAAATATCCTCAATTGGATGCTGCAGCCAGGTTTGCTGTAAAGTTTGATTCTAACTATTCTTCTGTGGTACATGACTCGGATGCTGACACGGGAGCACTGTACAATTTTGATAATGCTCCAATGGAGGTAGCCGGGATACCAAACGCATTTATTCGCACTGGTGATTCTACTGGCGATTCAGCAGCAGACACATTCGCGACAATCAAACAACAATCTCTTCAGGATTCTATGGCTATTGCCAAACAGATGGTATTCTACGAATCAGCGGTCCCTTATCAGTCGGCGGCGTTTAATTCATCAGCGGTACAACAGGTTCAAGTACCAGAGGTCGGTCATGCGATGTCTGAATATGACACGACCCATTTTCAACTATTTTGGGAACCGCAATTCAACCAAGCCGTACCTGGTCTCGTCTCGATGCTTGATCAGGTCTGGGAAGAGGACGAATGGTGGAACTACAACCCGATAATCGATCAAAAGATCCGGCTGTACCTCGTGACAACGTCTCCAGAGGGATGGGCAACGGCGCATCGTACGCCAGGATCAGCAAATGAAACGAGTGGCGGAATTCAGAGCCCCGGCAATTATAGTGTCAGTGTTATCATGTCAGATGGGGCTACCGATGCAAATCAAATTATAGAGTGTCCAGCTCATGAGTTTAATCACGATGCTGCAACTTATAATTTAATGAAGGTTTACGGTCATACTACATCGTTTGCTAACGGCAACATTATCACGCAAACAAACTGCGATTTAGACAATCAAGAGTGCTCCGGTCATTTGACCCCCCTATTGTTTTCCCCTAACAACAACGGTCAATTCAGTGTAGCAAGTACTACTCGTCTATCGCAAATCTATTCCAAGCTCCGAATGACTCAAGCATCGACTGGAGCAGTTACGAAGGCGATGCATTTCAAAGCATAACGCCAGATCAGTGGTCCCCACATTATGATCAACTTGGGAGCTTATACACTTACATTTGGGAAAACTATGGTCCTGATAAGGCCCGTGAGATCTGTTATGCAATGTACTCTGATTCCCGAAATCTACAAAGTATCGTACAGTCCGAGCTTGGAGTACCATTCCAACAAATTGAAGATGGATGGTTTACATGGATGAAGACCTGCAACGTTAATCCAACTAATCCAACTACCAATAGCCCAGCGGGTCTGCATGTATTTAACGAGGGTTTTGAATACATGTTTGACCAAGGAATCCAGCTTCCTTCCTCAACTGTAATTTCTATTACTGATCCGCTAGGTAAACAAATACCTATTGATAGTGTCTCTCTTTCCGAAGCAGATTCTTCTGGACTTACGATGAGATCTAGCTCTCTTCAAAAAGGTGTAGTTTACACGGTCGTCATTCAATCGAACGCAATACAGTATGTCTCTGGTGGTTCTGCCGATCCACAGGGGATTAACTTTACATTCTCTGTGACTTCATAAGCCAGTTAAAATTGGATGGCAACGTAAATGACCATTCTGCATTTGGCTTAACTCCAGTCAGATAATAAAGGGAGTGCAGATTAATGGGAACCAGTAAATCTAATGACAAAAGCACCAGCATTCTATCAATAAGAACGCTGGTGCTATGTTATGAAATACTCGTTTGGAAGGAACAGACGTCCTAATAGACTTTTCTTAATGCGACACAGAATAGACCCCCTAACAATCGAATCAAAACTGTTAAGCTGGAGGATCGGGAGATCGATCCAGAACGGTATATGGATAAAGCAATTCGCCTGGATGTGGTTGCAACTACAGAACTCGGTCATGTCTACCAGATTGAAGTGCAAGTAGCCGATCAGATCTTTATAGACCAGAGGAGTTTATACTATTGGGCATCTCTGTATCACCGCCAGCTCCAGCAAGGGAAGCTCTTCAATGAACTGAAACCTACGATCGGTATTAGTATCCTGGGGTTTGAGTGGTTCAAAAAAGATGATCGCTATCACCATGTCTTTCATCTTTGGGACGATGAGACACGGGAAAAGCTTAATGAGGATTTAGAGCTGCACTATTTGGAGTTACCTAAGCTCAAACACCTAAAAAGAGGACCCCAAAGTGCCTTGGAAGAATGGCTAGTCTATCTCAGTGATATTCAGGGAGAAGGATTGGAGGCAATAGTGATGAGTAATCCAATGATCGGTAAAGCGCTCTCAATTGAGGAGCAGTTCAAGGCCAATGCTCAGGAACGACGACTCTATGACATGAGGGAGAAAGCAATCTTCTCTGATGCCACCAATTTGGCGGCGGCTGAGGCAAAGGGGGAGGCAAAAGCTATTTGCCAATATCTTGAAGTTCGTTTTGGCGTAGATTCTCAAGATCTTCAGGAGAAGGTACGCACGATCCGGGACTTAAAGATACTGGGACATATTACTAATAAGATATTTGTTGTCACCAATTTGGATGAAGCTACGGCTCTCGTTGAAGACTATCTAGTCACCCAATAGTATCTGGAGTCTTGTGATCCTAAAGTAGCATTAGATACTAATAAAATGGGAGGTGCTGATGTTTTGTACGAATTGTCTCCACAATGGCCCTTCAAAAAGTCCAACCAAGACTCGTTAGCGCCCAATAAGTAAAAACTAAGCATATAAATGGTAGTCGGTAGGATTTAAAAAAATCATCAATAATGATCTAAAAGACACCCACACAATGAGGAGCAATTCTGACAACTTAGTAAGAGAGTCTTTCGCTTCGGCTAGGGGCTCTCTTACTGCTTGTGATTATTTTAACTCCAGTATAGGGAATTTAAGTCCGCTTAACTCCCAATGATAATTGACTTGTTCTAGAATATTATCTATATAATCCCTAGACCAGGTCCCTTTGTATTCTTTAGTATTTGCAAAAAAGTCATCTAGAATTACGTCGTTCCCATGATATTTGTAGGCAACAAATGAAATTAAATCTTGATAGCTTTGTTTATCATAGGGAACCACCTTAATTTTCTGCTTATAATTGTGGTTCTTAGCGACAGCTTCATAGCATATCTGCCAGTACATTGCGAAGCGCTCTATACAATTTAGCTTGTCCCACGTTCTACCAGATACCCCTTTTTTATTTTCAATTAATTCGTACCACCAAGCAGGGCTGCAATGTGAGTTTACTTCAAGGCCTTCTTTTTTTGCCATCGAAAAACCAGAAGGTATCGGGTGCCTAATAGTTAAGATATACTCAGCATTATCACCGAAAATATTATATAAAAGAGGTAAATAATATTCAAACGATGTTCGTTTCTTGATTGCAATGTGAGAATTCTTGAATTCTCGTTTGATCCAGACAATAAGTTGAGCTAAGCCAAATAGAAAGGGGTGCAATCCTTTGGCACTGTTAGGCAGGGATAAGGGCATGTTCGGTATAGTATCATGAACCATGTGCAAGTTAAAATCTTCTAATCTCATGTCAAATACTTCAAATAATTTGCTGGTTAAAAAGGTTCCTCCAGTCCGCATGGCACCGGCTACAAAAATAATTTTTTTGCCCTCTAAGTAATCTACAGCACTTTGAGGATCGTGCTCTAAAAAATTGAAGACACTTACACATTCTTCAACGAACTTTGTTACTTGTTGCATCCCTTCTGGAGTGTTAATATACTTGGCAGCTTGTTCCTTTTGTAACTCCAACTCAATTAATTCTTCTTGGCTGGAAATCTTATGTGCCGCAATAGTTCTTAAGTTCCATTCTACATTTGGCTTAACTCCAGCCAGATAATAAAGGGAGTGCTGATTAATGGGAACCAGTAAATCTAATTTAATATTAACATTAATTTCCTTCATGATTCTAACCATACCTTCCGTTTCTATGATAATGCATAGTATGGATAAAACTGGCACTAAGTTATCTTATTAAAGGTGTGAAACCCAGTCTAACGGCCAATTATTAACCATTCTTTTTATAATAGTTTAAGCTTGTTTCTATTCTGTGACTTTTCTATGAAGAATTTGTGAAGGTTTATATGGAGTGAATGACAATAGCACCAGCATTCTATCAATAAGAACGCTGGTGCTATGTTATGAAGTACTCGTTTTCCCAACTAGATTATCAAGCGGTTGTGACTTGTGGTCCATCTCCAGCTGAAAAATATTTAATATTTCCACTGGCATCTTTGTAGGTCACAGCAGGGATTGCTGAAAGATTTGTTAATATTGTGCCAGTGCTGTTATTGGTTATCTGCCCAGCAAAGTTTATGACATAAATGTTACCGCCACTTATCACATCTTGCATCACTTCAGAAAAATGAGTTGGATTATTGGCATATCCTAAATCCAAGGCTTGCCCATTACCACCAAAGATTACCGTGCCTACGGGAATGTTGTTACCCGAATTTGTAGGTAGAGAATTAAGAGCTTGAAAATTTATATTATAGTTTGAAGCGTAACTTTTTGCGGTAGATGGGTCATAGCCTATAATCGTTGTAGAGGCTGGAATTGTGACGGCATCATCGTATATTTTCGTTGTTGCCGAGTTAAAGGTAATACTGCTTAAGCCTTGGCAACCGTAAAAAGCTTCGTCGCCGATACTTGTTACTCCTTGCGGAATACTAATCGTAGTTAAGCCTTGGCAACCGTAAAAAGCTTCGTCGCTTATACTTGTTATTCCTTGTGGAAGGCTAATCGTAGTCAAGCCCGAGCAACCATAAAAAGCCCCATAGCCGATACTAGTTACTCCTTGGGGAATACTTATGCTAGTTAAGCTTAAGCAATTGTTAAAGGTCCCGTTGCTGATACTGGTTACTCCTTTCGGAAGGCTGATCGTTGTTAAGCTTGTGCAAGAGAAAAAAGCTTGTTGGCCAATACTGGTTACTCCTAGGGGGAGGCTAATCGAAGTAAGGTTTGTGCAATTGGCAAAAGCGGCATCGCCGATACTGGTTACTCCTAGGGGAAGGCTCAGCGTAGTTAAACCTAGGCAATTGGCAAAAGCCGAGTTGCCGATGCTGGTTACTCCTACCGGAAGGCTAATCGTAGTTAAGTTTGGGCAAGAGAGGAAAGCTTGTTGGCCAATACTGGTTACTCCTAGGGGAAGGCTAATCGAAGTAAGGTTTGTGCAATTGGCAAAAGCCCCGTCGCTGATACTGGTTACTCCTTTCGGAATGGTTATACTAATTAAGCCGTTGCAGCCGTTAAAAGCTTCAGAGCCGATACTGGTTACTCCTTGCGGGATGCTTATGTTAGATAAGCCTGTGCAACAGAGAAAAGCTTGTTGGCCGATACTGGTTACTCCTTGTGGTATGCTGATACTGGATAAACCTGAGCAAGAGAGAAAAGCCCCGTTACCAATACTGGTTACTCCTTGCGGGATGGTTATGCTAGTTAAGCTTGTACACCCGTTAAAAGCGTAATCACCGATACTTGTGACGGGATATCCATCTAAGGTACTACTTGGTAATGTAACATCTCCACCAGCCCCATTGTATTCCGTGAGTTGGGCTTTGCCGTCTGTTACTGTGTAAGTATAATCTCCGGGTGCTGCTTGGACCTGACTACTACAACACAATAAAATAGTCATCATCATTATACCGACCAGAAATGTAGTCACTTTGTTAAATTTAAGTGTTTCCATTATTTCCCTCTCTTTCATAATTTCACGCTAGAAATTTTGTTTTCCTATAAGATAAAAGTTCGACATGCTTATTCTATATCCTTCATAATAGCCGCAAATATTTAAATGACAAGTTATAAAAAACTGAGGCGCTTTAGCTATCATAAAAATTAACAATTTACTGAAGGGGTTTTGCTAGTAGTAAAATTAACAAAGATATGAGAGAATACTGATGAAAGTGTAAATATTGGAGGATTAAATTATGCTATTGAGTTTCCCCAAAATCTTCAGAGGGAAGAAACAGGATGCTGAGCTTTTCAAGCAGGATCTAGTCGCAGAAGACCTGCTGGAACAGAAGGAACAGAATTTAGAAGAGCAGTCATCTGAACTGCCATCAGTCAATGAAGGACAAGTTACCATCCAGTTAACTGGTGTTTCACCTGCTGATGGAGCACTCTTAGTTGGCTTTTTTATCAGCAATGGACTCAGTCAGAATGTAAAGTTTGAGAACATTCCGTTAGTATTGATGGATTCAGATAGGCGAGTGTTGGCACGACAATCGTTTGCGGGAGAAACTATAGGTGAAATTGTTGGCGGCTCGGAAAAGGCCTGTGTCGTGCGCTTTTTACCAGACAATGTGTATGTTCAAGATGTACCTGTAGAATGTCAGGTATATTTTGACATGCCGACCAAACGTCCGGAAAGCAACGAAATACAGTTTCAGGTGTTGCCAGAGAATATAACA
>OMOF01000943.1 GCA_900290375.1 Candidatus Desulfosporosinus infrequens | reverse complement strand
AGGGCAATAAAGATGACATTGATATTCCAAGAGCAGAAGCGGCTTTAAAACGAGCCGTAGTTCGCTTAACAGTGGTAAATTACAATAAGCAACATAAAATGCAATAATCTGTAAAAAACAGACTGCCGTAGGCAGTCTGTTTTTTTTAGTAAAATTTTCATTGTATATCTTCCCTAAAAAATGGCAAGAATGAGGTATAGAATACTTAATTAAAACATATTTTTAGAGGAAGAAGAGAAAGGGGAATTTGGTTGAAATTAGTCTTTGTGTCTATTTTTATTTTGCTATTATCATTCAGTATGACAAGAAGTGTACCTGCTGCGCAAAGCGGGGAACCATTAGTTCGTGCCATGACAGCTACGGGGGCGAAAACAGAGGAGTTTTGTATAAATGCCTGGGTTAAACTGCCGAATGCTCAGCGTAATGATGAGCAACTCGCAGAAATTGTGCAGCAGGTTGTAGAGGATTTAGGGGGAAGTTTTTTAGATTATCAGGTGACACGGCAAGACAACGATAACCAACATAGTGTACAGGCTGAGATCATAAGCCCCACATTGCATGCGTTGATTACCGGCAAAAATGTTTCAAGTGGGTTTAATATCTCAGAAAAAGAGTGCTATCTAGTTATAACGCTGGAAGAAAAAGTAGAGGACGAGCTATCTATAAGGCGTAGGCAGGAGGAAATTCAGGAAATTACTAAAAAAATCAGTAATTATCCCCACATTAATACTTGCTTGATTGGTTGGCTTAATGGTACACTAAGGGATGGAGAGGAACAAGATTTATTGCAAAAGGCTTTTAGAGTCATTGATGCAAAGATCATCGACAAACTGGAGGCCGAACGTTTTATCAGTTATACTGGTTTTACTTCAAGGATCATAGAATGGTTACAGGTTGGTGGCGAAAAAATCAATTTGAATATGGCAATGCGGTATAGGCAATATGACAATCGCACGTATGTAATTATTGGGTCTCCCATTATTACCAGAGAATACTAATGTGAAAGTTTGCGAGTTCAAAAACGCAAGCTTGCTGTAAACAGTTTATTCAAAGATGTCTAGATGCTGGAAATAGGGAATTGGTAGGGTATTTCCCAGATACTTCAGTAGGGGGAATTCCCTGATGAGGTCTAGAAGTTCGGCTTTAGCTGGACGAGTTCACTGGCATAATATATATAGTAGAGTTTGTGGGAGGATATGACCTTATGGAGAAATTAGTCATCCGCGGTGG
>OMOF01000772.1 GCA_900290375.1 Candidatus Desulfosporosinus infrequens | reverse complement strand
CCATATCTATCGTTGCTACCATCGGACAAAAATTCAGTGCCGGATACGCTTACTTATAATCTCAATAAATATGTCTATACTACTATATATAGTATATACTCAAATGACTCGTCCCTGACTTCTGCGCAAAAAGCGGCCATTCTGAATCTTTCAAATTGGACTGTTGGTAGCATGTATTTAGGGCCAGCTACCGATAATTTTCCAACATCTGCTTCTTCAATCAATGAAAGTATCAAGCAAGAAAATTCGGCAATTGTACAGATTTCGAATCTTAATGTTGTTGGTGATCAAAATGAAATATACAATCCATTAGCACCTGTTGCATCTGTGCCTATCGTTGATGTTAATCTTAAAATTGCCTTTACAGACAGCACCTTTGGTATAGTACAATATGGTAGTGTTGATGGTGGATCCTATACAGGGGGAAATGCCGCTAATTTAACTGCAACCAACGTCAAAAATGAATACATTTATGATGGCTATGACAATATTAGCCTGATAGCGCCAACCGGACAAAACTGGTATTTTGGTGGAGGACACGGTCAAACGATGCTTACCGCGGCGGCGGGAAGCAACATATTTCTGGCAAGCCATGGCGGATCAACGATGAATGGCGGCACAGGGAATGATAACTTTATTATTTATTCACCAACAATCGGATTCAATAATGTCACAGATACATTAAACAATTTTCATCCTGGAGATACTATTACACTGATCGGTGTAGGTGGCTCTGGATGGAGTTACAATTGGAAGCCGATATATGGCAGTTTAGGAACTAATTTTACTCAAATAGTAAGCATGGAACTAACTATAACCAATGCAACAGAACTCGTCGAAAATGTTATTTTCAATAATACGACGCTCAATGATCTTTATCATTTAACAATGACACAAAACAACAACACGAGTAACCTTACGATTACATCTACCGATGCTGGTTCTGGACCAATGATCATGGTTAACGATCTAACTTCTGGTCAAAATGGATATCTCCCCGGGACTTCATCTGGTCTCGCAAACCAATTTGGTCAAGTAACCGAAGCGAATTGGATTAATGTAACCGCACCAACAAATATTCAATCGAAATATATTTATTCTGGATCAGACAACATTATTTGTACCGCAACTGCAGGAGAGAATTGGGAGTTTGGTGGTGGCGTAGGATCCGATGTTTTGATTGCCTCCGGCGGAAATAACATTTTTATTGCTGGAGATTCGGCTTCTTTTATGGCAGGAGGTGATGGAAATGATCAATTTAATATTCCGGATGCGGATATAACTGGACAAACATCATGGGATGTAATTTCTAATTTTCATTTCAATGATAGTGTAAATTTACTTGGTGTAGCCGGATCA
>OMOF01000168.1 GCA_900290375.1 Candidatus Desulfosporosinus infrequens | reverse complement strand
GCTACCAATTCATGCCATTACTTTCACTCCTTTCTTGTGTTCAGGGCATAGAGAAAAGCCCCACGTCCTTTTGTTGGAACGCGAGGCTTGACTGATTGGCTACTATATTCAAATATATGATATATGTCTCAAACGTGAGCAGACACGGTTTCTGAGCAACTGACTACCTAATTTACATAAGGCAGTTAGTTCTTAGCGTATGAAGGTTGTATCTTTACATGGCTGGCATGGCCTTTAATAAGATTGATGATTTAACCACATCTTATGTAGCGAGTTTCGGAAATTTATGCAGTTAGATTCACCTGAAACGAGAGGAGAGCCCCTCGCCGAAGCGAAAGGCTCTCTTGCAACTATTCTTCGTATCAGATCATAGGAAATAAACAATGCATAACATATATTCCCTTTACATATGCGTATTGAGTATGTATAGTAAATTGAAGAGGTGCGCTGGTGAAACAAAAAGACTTAATAAGGATCTTAACCGACAACGGTTGGTGGTTAATGAGAAATGGAGCAAACCATGATCTCAACACTAACGGAGAGAAAAGTGAACCAATTCCCCGCCATAGAGAAGTTGATGAAAAGTTGGCAAAAGCAATTCTGAAACGTAATGGATTATTGAACTAAAAGGAGGTTAAATGTCTATGAAAAACGTATATCCCGTAATTTTAACTCCTGCCGATGTAGGCTATATTGTCTCCATACCAGACCTAAATATTAATACAGAGGGAACGGATATAGCTAACGCTATTGAGATGGCCAGAGATGCAATTGGGCTTTGGGGAATTTGCGAAGAAGATGTGGGACGTGCTATTCCATCGCCTGCAACCTTTAATCCGACATGTGAAGATAACGAGATCGTCACTTTAGTGGATATTGATTTTCTTGCTTACCGAAGAGCTAATGAAAATAAGACGGTTAGAAAGAATTTAACAATACCAAGTTGGCTTAATGATTTGGCAGAAAAAGCAGGGGTAAACTTTTCGCAGATCTTGCAGGAGGGACTAAAGGAGCATCTTGGAGTAGAAAAACACTAACCGTAAAGCATGAGATTGTCACCACCATTACAAACATCCAACAAAACCCAGGAAAGTTACGATACCATTTCACAATACGGACTTAAAAATCCAAACAGCAAACTCTATCCTAAAGCAAGCTGGGTTAAAATAGCCTCTCTCTTGCTAAGGAATTTGATAAAGAACCATATTTATGTTGACAAACACAGTAGACCCCAAAAGCAGAGACGGTAGACTTTACTGCGGATCAGAACCTTGTCACATCCTACCTAGTTAACTCAATAAGTATTTTATGGCTTGCTTCATTAACATGGGACATGAAAAGGAATACATCCGTAACGTAGGATTGAAATGTTCTGGTTGCCTTCCTATCGTCTAGAAGGTATTGGCAAAAACTGTTCTGTTCTGAAATAATCTTTTGAAGATACTCTTCCACTTTTATCCACTCCTTTTTGGATTTTGTATTTGGGCAAACAGAAAAAGCCCCACATCCCTTTGTTGGAATGTGAGGCAGAGCAGTGTCTCTAATGTAAAGCAGTATATGGTTTGTCAGTGTGTCAGACGAATGATTTTATCATCCGGATTAGCGAATTATCCAACTCTAGTGTCGCTTTAGTTTCTGACTTTATTGTCATTTCAGTAGTACTAATTCCAGTCAATGTCCGAATGACTAACGATTTCGCCGTTGGCTATTTCTTTTTCGGATTGGGTTAACTTTTCTCTCTCCAGGGGCGTCAGTTTTGTGAAATCACTGTCCCATGCAAGAACAATTCTTTTAATCATTTCGAACGCCAATTCCTGTTCCGACTCAGGAAGCATATCAAGCATATCAATAATTTGCTTTGAAACTGCGGACATATAATCATCCCCCTTACTTGTAAATGTCCCCTCTTGATCCGATATCCTTAATCATTAAGACTTCTTCGTCATTAAGAATAGTATACTCATATAATACCCGATATTTTCCTATTCGCAAACGAAGAGCAGATAGATTTACGCCCTGCATCTGCTTAATATCACCCTTGGGTGGTACTTCAAGCAGCCCTTCGATACCTGTTTTAATTCTCTGCTTTATAGACTTATCGAGACTATTGATCGCTTTGACTGCAACTCTAGAATATATGATTCTCAAGCTCTTCCCTCCGTTCCATTATACTAGGTATTCGCTCTTTCCTGCCGATACCCTTTCATATATCTATAACTTCTAGCATTATAGTTAGGCATACAGAAATAGCCTCACGTCCTTTTGTTGGAACCTGAGGCTTGAATTGTGGCGATGGTGTCTATCGTAGGAAACCATTCCTCAGAGCGCCGGATACAAATGTCAATAACTTCTATTATGGGAGGAAATGGTTTGTACTCTCGAATGTACTCCTGTATTATAAAAATTATATTAATTTTTAAAGGTGGTACCCTATGAACTATCAGCTTTTGTTTCAATATTTAAAAGAATGGCTCTCTATTCTACTTCATTATTTCATTAATCATTTTAAATCCGAAAGTAAGTTACAGATGGAGATTACTGCTCTGCGTTCCCAATTGGCACTTTTTTACCACCAAGTGGAAAC
>OMOF01000452.1 GCA_900290375.1 Candidatus Desulfosporosinus infrequens | reverse complement strand
GTAGCAATTTTTAGATCAATAAACCATTTCATTTCTTCAACACCTCCATTTATATTCTTAAAGCTCACTTAAACCTTCCAACTCCGTATCGTTAAGTAGTTTATCTGAGTCTAGCAGGAGTTTAACATCCGTTCCCACTTTACCGATCCCTTTGATATATCTATTCCCTTCCTTAGCCATGCTCGGGGGAGCTACTATTTCTTCATCAGGAATAGCTATCACCTCAGAAACACTGTCGACGATGAGGCCAACCGACACCTCACTAATCTCAATAACTACGATACAAGTTCGATCGTTGTACTCTCGAAAGGGCTTTCTAAAACGTAGCCGAACATCCATGACCGGGATAATCTTGCCTCGCAAATTAATGATGCCCTTAATATATTCGGGCATTTCAGGGATTTCAGTGATAGGTTGCAAACCGACGATTTCGGTGGNNGCCCATGCAAAAGGTAAGAAACTTGCCTTTCTGAGTATCTTCGTTCTGATCCTGACTATCTTGTTCGACGATATCTGCCATCTTGCTTCTCCTTTCTCTTAAATATTACGCCGATTGCCTAAAAATAAGCCCCCCGATATCGAGGATGAGGCTTATACTTCCATCTCCCAATAAAGTACACCCCGCCAGACCTTTGACTTTTTTCGTGTTTCGTATATATTCCGGCAGTGCTTTCACGACGACCTGCTGCTGACCAATTAACTCATCAGCAAAGATACAAAGGGTTTTGTTGTCTTGTTCCACCATGATAATGATCCCATCCGTAAAATGAATCACATCCGTCTGGACGTGGTAAATATCATGCAAGCGGAGGATTGGATAACACTGTCCTCGAACCATCATCATTTCGTTATTATCCGGATCGACAATCACCTCTGTCATTTTTGGCCTAAAGGACTCCTTTATCGCGGTTGTCGGTATGGTATAGCGCGAATCTCCAACTTTGATGTTCATCCCATCAATGATAGCAAGGGTTAGCGGAATTTTGAGTGTAATAATCGTTCCCTTTCCAGGTACACTATCCGCCGCTATGCCCCCCCCCACGGCTTCAATATTTTTCAGAACGACATCCATCCCGACTCCTCGCCCAGAAAATTCTGTGACATTTTCGTTCGTGGAAAATCCAGGCAAAAATACCAAGTTATAGATTTCTTTATCTGTAATTTCGTCTTCGGGCACTTGAAGCAGACCTTTTTCACGAGCTTTGGCTAAGATGCGATCTTTG
>OMOF01000164.1 GCA_900290375.1 Candidatus Desulfosporosinus infrequens | reverse complement strand
GCTGGTGAACATGGGCGGGGCTTCGCAGTCGTGGCGCAAGAAGTAAGGAAGTTGGCCGATAATACAAAGTTATCAGCAGGAAGTATTGAATCAGATGTTCAAGGGGTCCAAGAGTCTGTGCGGCGGTTAACAGAGTCTGTAAGCGACTTGGCGACTATTAGCGAAGCTCAGGCGATAGGCGTAGTCGAATTGACTAAAGCTATTGCCTACATTGCAAAAATGGCGCAAGAATTAGTTGATCTTGGAAAAATGCAGGATATTTAAAATGCATCACAAAACCAATAGATCGACTTGGTCAATTCGATGTGGGAAGACATTTTTAGACAAATAAGCAATGAGTATATAAAGGGTGACAATAAATGTACATCGCTTTCCCAGCAGACGAAAAACTCAAAGCCCGACTCGATCCAGTCTGTAAATCCCTTGGGTTACCTATGAAGAGTGGTTCAAGACTGCTTTAAAATCATCGGAATTCGATGTACTGGTAAAGTATCTAGACTATCTAGCAGAACAGAAATGCTGGATTTGAGACGAGAACTCACGCCAGTTCAATAGGAGTTTTGAGGTTGAATGAGAGAGCTTGACAATTTATTTGCAAACAAAAACGTGCATTTTCAAAGATGCACGTTTTTTGGCTTAATTCATTATCCGGCTTCAGAAAGTTCTAATACGATAGCTTCCTGAGTTTCAGGTAGGGAAGACGGGGTAATGTCCAGAACCTTTGCTTTTTTGACCTGAGCAAAGTATGCAAGGAAACGGGTGAGTACGTTTCTCTCCGTTCCGCGGCGATTAATCGAAGGTTCGCATTTCTCGAGTTTACGGAATAATTATTGATTCATCTGCTAAGAGCTTGGGGGTAACCTTAAGTAACTATAGGTCACCTCATACTTACCCCGCTTGAATCCTCAATTGAAATAATTTCTGTCGGAAGATTGAACTGCCTAGAGTTTAATTTCATTTTTCCCATCTATTGTAGTATAATTTTTTGATGGAATTATCAAACCTTAATAATAATGAGATGAGGCTATCTTATCCTTAGGACACTAAATAAATATGGAGGCGATATTATGGTATATTTAGGTGAGAACATTCCGAAACTAGGTTTCGGATTTATGCGACTTCCGATGATTGGGGAAGAAATTGATATTGAGCAGACAAAGGATATGGTCGATCGGTTTATGTCCAAAGGATTCAGTTATTTTGATTCTTCTTGGGCCTATATCGGCGGCAAATCCGAAGAGGCGATGAAAACCGCAATCGTTGACCGCTATCCGCGCGAGACCTTTCAAATCGCGACAAAGTGCCCTGTATGGCTTGTGAAAACTGAAGAAGAAGCCAAAAACATGTTCTGGACTTCACTTAAGCGCACCGGAGCTGGCTATATAGATTTTTACCTGCTTCATAACTTGGGCGAAAGCCGTACGAAAAGTTTTGATGACTTCGGCATGTGGGATTATGTCCGAGAGCTCAAGGAAAAAGGGCTCGTACGCCATATTGGCTTTTCAATTCATGACAAAGCGGATGCGATAGACAAAATCCTAACCGAGCACCCTGAGATGGAATTCGTACAGTTCCAGCTGAACTATGCCGATTGGGAGAGCGACTCAATCGAGGCGCGCAAATGCTATGAGGTAGCTCTGAAACACAACAAGCCCATCGTCATTATGGAGCCGATCAAAGGAGGCGCTCTGGCAAATCCTGTTGACAGCGTTAAAAAAATATTCGAAGAAGCGAATCCAAAAGCATCTGTTGCTTCTTGGGCTGTCAGGTATGCGGCTTCTCTGGACAATATCGTCACTGTACTGAGTGGGATGTCCACGATCGAGCAGGTAAGAGACAATGTTTCATATATGGAACATTTCAAACCACTTAGTGAAGCCGAAAGAGTCGTTGTTGAGAAAGCTCGGAAGGTATTCAGTGAAATACCGTGCATTCCCTGCACTTCCTGCGAATATTGTGTAAAAGGCTGTCCGCAGAAAATACACATCCCTCATATTTTTGTAGCGTATAACCGTAAAATGATCTACGATGATTTTTCCAACGCAAAGGGTTCATATCGGTTTGCAGTTATGGCGGGTGGAAAGGCTTCAGACTGCATCGCTTGTGGCGACTGTGAAAGAGTCTGTCCTCAGCATATTAATATTATTGAAAGCTTAAAAACTATAGCTGAGGAGCTGGAAAAATAAAAAATGGCATGGATTGTTACATCAAGTACATTCATGCATGAACAAAGGTAATCTGTTGAGGGTGTAAATATCCCAATGAACTTCTCAATTTACAACAATTATCATATGTTTAGTAATAGAGAAGAGACCTATCATGTCTGGCTAAGTCTCCGCCAAAAGCATTAAATTATGTGGAGTGTGGCTTATGCAAAATTTATCTCAAGACAAGATTTCTTGTTGAGGGTTTGTATAGGTGCGCCTCGCCTCTGCCAAATATGTGCGAGTAGAGCATTTACCCCAGTGACAAGGCCCTGGTGGAAATGCTCTACTGGGTCCAAGAGATGCCATTAAGAAGCAGACCCTACGGGCCCGAAATTGGGGTTTGATCCCAGCCGGGTTGGCCGGTTACTTCGCGACGCGTACTATTGTAGGTCGCTAAATTGCTTTTCCTGCTTCATAAGCTTTTAATAAAAGTTCTTTATTATTAGCCGCGGTGTTGGGGTCTCCGCCGCCCGTTAGTAAAATGGTATCAACTACATTTAAGCCAAACATCTTAAGCACAGCTTCATTGGTTTGAAAGGATGTCTGAAAAGCCTGTGCGTTTGGATTTCCTTGAGAATATACCATGATCAGGCTTTTTGCACCATACCTAGGCTTGTGGTTTTCATCGAACAAGCCGCAGAGTCTATCCCATAACAGTTTCATTTGAGCTGTAATCTGCCAAAGATATACGGGCGATCCGAAAACCACGACATCGGCATCGATAATATGGTTAAACATGTTCTGAAAATCGTCTTGCATGACGCAGTGTCCGGTTTTGCGACAAACAAGGCAACCTTGGCAGGGTTTGATGTTCATATCATACAGATTGAAAATAGTTGTTTCGGCACCGGCATCTTGAGCTCCCCGAATAACTTCTTTAACAAGGATGGCCGTGTTGCCATTCTTTCTTGGACTCCCTATAAAAGCGACCACTTTTTTCATGATGTAATTCTCCTCCATTAAAATAATATTTAAGAGTATTATATCATAATAAATCCAGCCCATGGCCACTTTTCAGCGGTCTCCGGATTGTAATCCAGTAGACGTTGCATACTAACTTAAATGAAGATGTGCCTTATTTTCTTTGAATATTTTAAAACCCTTTATAACCGCTTACTAGCAATATATATCTAGATATATCTAGATATATTTTATTATCTGCTTAATACTTAAGTATCTTACAATATCCAGTCAATTTCCTGCTTTGCCGTAAAATAGAGGGAGTTTCTGCAGCGGAGTCATTTTATGAGTTGATTAATAAACGAAATGAGTGGTGAACAATGATAGAAAAACTAAAAGATACTTATCCTGCTTTAACCTATCGTAATTTCCGTTATTATTGGTACGGTCAGTGTATTTCTTTAATTGGTACCTGGATGCAGGCTACTGCTCAACAATGGCTGGTTTATACAATTACCAAATCTGCATTATTGTTAGGTTTGCTCGGTGCTGCCCAATTTGGGCCGATTATGTTTTTATCTTTATTTGCAGGAGTAGTTATCGACAGGTACCCTAAAAGGAAATTGCTTATTTTCACACAGATAGCATTTACAATTCAGGCCATTATTTTAACAATTTTGGTTTGGACGGGACATATCACTTTCTGGAACGTTTTAATTCTGGCTGTAATTTATGGTCTTGTTAACACGCTTGATCAGCCTGCCCGCCAATCAATCTTGCCGGAATTAGTTGAAAGAAAAGATCTGCGCAGCGCCATTGGTCTCAATTCAGCCGTTTTTAATGTTGCCAGAATGATTGGACCGGCCTTGGCTGCATTATTAATGGCCAAATACGGTGCAGGACCTCTCTTTTTCCTTAACGCCATTACCTTTATTCCGGTTATTATCTGGTTGTATCTAATGAAGCTAAAACCACAACAGGCTAAAAAGGTCGAAACAAAAGTGATCAATGATATTCTCGAAGGATTAAAATATATCCGGTTGTCTCCTTACCTGCGCAGCGCCATCTTATCCACTTTAGTCGTGGGCACTTTCGTCATGAATTTTAATGTCACTATCCCTTTATACGCTGCTGAAGTTCTCAATCAAGGTATAAATGGCTATGGTTTTCTCTTATCGGCCCTCGGTGCCGGTTCGTTTATTGGAGCGTTCTTGGTGGCCTCCTGGGCTAAAGGGCATCCTAAACTGTCCCTGCTTTTCGGCTCTGCTTTTGCGGTATCCGTGTTATTAATGGTAATTGAACCCATTCATATTATGCCTCTAGCCATGGCCATGTTTTTAATTATCGGGTTCTTCAATATCTTATTTATGACAACGGCGAATTCAACTTTGCAAATTAACTCTAGCGATGAATTTCGCGGCAGAGTAATGAGCGTTTACTCCTTTGCTTTTCTAGGCACAACCCCGATTGGAAACCTATTTGCAGGCAGTGTTATGCAAAAGATGGGAGCTGGAATGGGTATTTTAGCATGCGGAGCGGTTTCAAGCGTTTTAATGGTGCTGATAGTTCTAAATAGTATTATGAAAAAGCGAACTCACGACTTAATTGAAAAAATCAGTTGAAAGCAAGGAATAACCCCGATAAGCACTGGGGTTCCTCATTTAGATATTGATTGTTACCCTAATAATTTTAAAACTCCTTTGGCTTCAGGAGGAATATAAGGACCCATGTGGAATGATAGAATGCTTAAGATTTTTAAAAATAATAAAGTGAGGCGTATCAAAATGAAGTATTTTTCAATTGTAAGTACATTTAGGAATCCAGTTCCTGTTGATGGGGAAACGCTAGAAGAGTTAATTGATGAGCACAAAGCCTATTTGCAAAAAGGTTTTGACGAAGGATGGATACTTGTATCCGGCCCCAAATCAAAAGGTGGTGGAGGGATTATTTTTATGAAGGGTGCCTCCTTGAAAGATGCTGAAAATTATTTTTCGTCTGATCCTTTAAAAAAATCAGGTGTACAGGATTATGAGATAATAGAATTTGAGTTGCATGACTGTCAACCGATGCTAAAAGATTGGTTCGAATAGGTAAAAAAATTTGATATCAGACTTTAAGGTATAACTAGCTTTCCAGTAAGTTCCGCAATCAATAGCCCCCATCCTTTTATCTGCGCTTTTGCCCGAACTCGTACTCAACTAAAGGAT
This sequence comes from Candidatus Desulfosporosinus infrequens, assembly GCA_900290375.1. GTDB lineage: Bacteria > Bacillota > Desulfitobacteriia > Desulfitobacteriales > Desulfitobacteriaceae > Desulfosporosinus > Desulfosporosinus infrequens. Next base: position 4,571 of record OMOF01000164.1, on the reverse strand, counting down.
GCAATTGCCGCAGTTGATTTGCAGTTGAGTATTACGGATCTTGCCAAAATTGAAGCAACAGTACCTCAAAACGCTGTCGCTGGTGACCGATACAATACATATCAGATGACAATGCTCGATAGTGAACGGTAATTGATGTGTTCAGTCAACAAATAGGCCCTCTCATTGCTAATATGGGAGGGCCTATTTGTCATTATTGAAGTTATGAAGAGGTGATGCAACCACTGGAGCAGACAGTTACCATGTTCGTTTTGACGCACTTGGGAATACTGAGTATGCAAATACCTAACCAGCAGCCTGTACCTAGTCCTTGGAGCCGAAATGGAAACATTAGGTTTAAGCGTAGGGCGGGGAGCAAACTTAAACAGGAACTTCGCAAGAGGATCCTGTTTTGCATCTCGATAGTTTGTTGGTGGCTCGATGTCGCACGACGTTGAAAGATTATGAATAGAATGGCTCCTAAATACAAGAAAGATGCAATAAGAATGGAATTTTTCTCTGTTATCATTCTAAGTGGAAAAGCATACAAAGTCGCGCGTTATGCCAGTTCCAAGTTTTGTCGTCGAGGTTGCCGTCATTTGTCATGTTCGAAATGGGTTTAACGATATAAAGAAGCAAATAAGTTTTTTGTACCAGTAAGCTCGTTCGGCTAAAGCTGAACATCAGGGACAACAGGTGGGGAGTTTATCCCACCAGAAGTGGGCGTTTAACCGTTCATTAAGGGGGAAGATAAATGGCTGATATGATCTTAGGCGGCGTCGTGGCCATCGGCCTTTTAGTCTATCTTGGTTATACACTAATGAAAGCAGAGGAATTGTAATGACGAGTAACGACTATATTCAAATGTTAGTTTACTTTGTTGTACTCATCGCTTTAGCCATTCCGCTGGGGCGGTATATGGCCAAGGTATACCAAGGCGAGAAGACCTTTATGGACAAGCTTATGGGACCTCCAGAAACATTTATTTACCGCATATGTGGGATTGACGGCAACAAAGAAATGAACTGGTGGGAGTATGCTCTATCTCTTTTGGCCTTAAGTTTTGTTGGTATAGTCTCACTCTTCCTACTTCTCCTGGTTCAAGGGAGCTTGCCTCTAAACCCACAAGGATTCCGAGGACTGAACTGGGATCTGGCTTGGAATACGGCTGTTAGTTTTAACACTAACACCAACTGGCAGGCCTATGCGGGTGAATCGACTATGAGTTACTTAAGCCAAATGGCTGGCCTAACGGTGCATAACTTTCTCTCGGCAGCATCCGGCATAGCTGTTGTGGTTGCTCTTATTCGGGGCCTTAGCCGCCAACAAGCCAAATCAATCGGCAACTTCTGGTCAGATCTAACTCGTTCGACACTATGGATACTCTTACCTATGTCACTAGTGGGGGCCATGTTGCTGATTTCCCAAGGGGTGATTCAAAACTTTTCTCCCTATCTTATCGTACATACTCTTCAAGGAACGAGCCAGACCTTAGCCATGGGTCCAGTTGCCTCGCAGGAAGCGATCAAAATGATTGGGACTAACGGTGGTGGATTTTTTAACGTCAACTCTGCTCATCCCTTCGAGAACCCTACCCCATTCAGTAATCTTCTAGAGATGTTATTTTTACTGCTTATCCCCGTTGCCTTAACGTTTACCTTTGGGAAGATGTTAAAGGATGCCAAACAGGGCAAGGTGATTTTTGGAGCAATGTTAATTTTGTTATTATTAATGCTTGGTACAACATATAGTGCTGAAATAGCGGGCAACCCACTGATCCGCCATATTGGTATAACCGGGTCATCTGTAATGGAAGGTAAAGAAGTAAGAAATGGGGTTGTTAACTCAGCCTTGTTTGCTACGGTAACCACCGCGACATCTTGCGGTGCCGTCAATGCTATGCATGATAGCCTGACTCCTTTAGGAGGTCTCCCACCCATGCTGCAGATGATGTTAGGTGGAGTGGTGTTCGGCGGTGTCGGGTCCGGTTTATATTCTATGTTGATATTTGTGATTTTAACGGTGTTTGTCGTAGGACTTATGGTCGGTCGAACGCCGGAATACCTAGGTAAAAAGATACAGTCTTTTGAGATGAAGATGGCCATCCTAACTGTGCTTACTCCATCAGCTTGCATTTTATTAGGCAGTGCCTTGGCTGTGTTAATCCCGGCAGGTACCTCTTCTATCGCCAACCACGGACCTCATGGCTTAAGTGAAATACTTTACGCTTTTTCTTCTGCTTCAGGTAATAATGGGAGTGCTTTTGCTGGGCTAAATGCCAACACCGTTTTTTATAATATCATCCTTAGCGTGTGCATGCTAATTGGCCGTTACGTCCCTATATTACTGGTTCTGAGCATTGCAGGAAGTATGGTCAGCAAGAAAATAACCCCGACAGGCGCTGGGACTTTTCAGACAACCGGAGGCTTATTTTCCGGTCTCTTGGTTGGAGTGGTTTTAATTGTGGGAGCCTTGACCTTTTTCCCGGCTCTAGCTCTGGGACCCATAGTTGAGCACCTAGTAATGCTGGCAGGCAAGACCTTTTAAGGAGGACTGAGAAAACTATGAGTACAAGTTCACGCCTTAACCTTGCGATTTTTGCAAGAGCCATTAAAGAATCTTTCGAAAAATTAAATCCTTTGGTCTTGTGGACTAATCCTGTCATGTTAGTGGTAGAGATCTTAGCGGTATTGACCACTTACTTTACCATTAAAGATATTGCCTTGCAGTCCAAAGGTTTTAGATTTGACGTGCAGATTGCAGCGTGGTTATGGATTACCGTACTTTTTGCCAACTTTGCTGAAGCTCTTGCTGAGGGAAGAGGGAAGGACCAAGCCGAATCTCTCCGGAAAGCCAGGAGTGAAACGATCGCTAAAAAGCTGGTTGGAGAAAAGGTAGAAAACATTTCGGCTTCACAACTTGGTAAGGGTGATGTCGTACTTGTGGAGACAGGGAAATTAATCCCCGGCGATGGAGAAATCATTAAGGGTATTGCTTCAGTCGATGAAAGTGCGGTTACTGGTGAGGCTGCTCCGGTGATCCGAGAAGCGGGCGGTGACATCAGTGCCGTCACTGGCGGCACTAGGGTGCTTTCGGATTGGATCAATGTGAAGATCACCGCCAATCCGGGTGAAACGTTCCTTGACCGAATGATCGGCTTGGTCGAAGGGGCCAAGCGTCGGAAAACTCCGAATGAAATAGCCTTAACCATTTTGTTAATCGGGTTGACCATTGTCTTATTACTGGCAGTTACTACTTTAGAGGCTTATGCCATCTATTCCGGGGCAACTGTATCTATCCCTATGCTTGCGGCATTATTGGTTTGTTTAATCCCTACCACTATTGGGGGCCTGCTCAGCGCTATTGGCATAGCCGGGATGGATCGTCTATTAAAGCGTAATATCTTAGCCACGTCCGGCAGAGCAGTAGAAGCAGCCGGGGACGTAGATGTGCTGTTTCTGGATAAGACTGGAACCATTACCCTCGGGAACAGGATGGCCACGGAATTTGTACCTGCTCCAGGTGTATCACCGGAAGCGTTAGCTGATGCCGCCCAATTGTCTTCTCTCGCGGACGAAACCCCTGAGGGTCGAAGTATTGTTATCTTGGCTAAGGAAAAATTTAATTTGCAAGAACGAGATATTACTGCTTTAGGAGCAAAATTGGTCCCCTTCAGCGCCCAAATCCAGATGAGTGGGGTTGATTTACAGGGCCGGGAAATTCGCAAAGGAGCAATGGCCTCTATTGAAAAATATTTAAGAGAAAAAGGGGGAGAAATAGCCCCTGAGGTGAAAAAATCTATAGAGACTATCGCTAAAGCAGGAGGCACTCCGCTGGTTGTGGTGGAGGGAGATCAAGCTTTGGGAGTCATTTATCTTAAAGACGTCGTTAAGGCTGGAATTAAAGAAAGATTTTCCCAACTGCGTCACATGGGCATTAAGACGGTCATGATTACCGGGGATAATCCTTTAACGGCAGCTGCTATTGCCGCCGAGGCCGGGGTGGATGATTTCCTGGCAGAGTCAACACCGGAACAAAAGTTAAACTTAATTAAAGAGTATCAAGCTAAAGGTCACTTAGTGGCTATGACCGGGGACGGCACCAATGACGCTCCAGCCTTGGCCCAGTCTGATGTCGGTGTGGCTATGAATAGCGGCACTCAGGCGGCCAAAGAAGCTGGTAACATGGTGGACCTCGACAGTGATCCTACCAAACTAATTGAGATTGTGGAGATAGGTAAGCAGCTGTTAATGACTAGGGGGTCCCTGACAACGTTTAGTATCGCTAATGACATTGCCAAGTACTTTGCAATTATTCCGGCCTTGTTTGTAGTAACTTATCCTGAATTAGGTGTGCTAAATATTATGAGGTTAGCTACACCCCAAAGCGCTATTCTCTCTGCGGTAATATTCAACGCTTTGATTATCGTGGCTTTGGTTCCTCTAGCCTTACGTGGGATTACCTATCGTCCCTTGGGGGCTAATATAATCTTGCGGCGCAATCTCTTGATCTACGGTTTAGGTGGTTTGATTGCTCCCTTTATCGGAATTAAGCTGATTAACATGTTTTTGGTTATGTTGGGTTTAGGTTAA
>OMOF01000271.1 GCA_900290375.1 Candidatus Desulfosporosinus infrequens | reverse complement strand
AAGAAACGTTCGGGTTGGTTTTAAACCATCAACCCTATATCTATCTTACAAGGAGGAAATTTAAGAAACGTGTAGAATGCTAAAGGTGCATGTTATGACCCATTCGCGTTTTTGTTATCAGAAGTAAGGTCTTACTGAAATCCAACAATAATCTGTTAGGAGATATTATGAAAAATAAGTTTCTAAAAATAATAAGTGTCGTATTCATATTTATTGCCTTGGCAGGTTTTTGGGGCTACAATAAATATTTTAAGCCTGATCCGGAAATTCGACAACAACTTGATAACCAGTTTGGTGCAAAATTTTTTACTTCATTCGATGATAAAAAAGTAGATAATCATATTGAAGCAGCTAGTAATGTACAATCAACTGATAATTTAGCAAAGAAAATTGATAATACTTTACAGGTGCCGATGTCAGAACAGATAAAAGACCAAGCTGAAGACCAAACAGTCACAAACTCAACTCCTGTAAACTCAACACCTGCAAATGAAACTCCTGAAACTATTGTTGCGCAACGAATTACGCAGGACGACATTAATAATAAATATACGCCTCAGTTTACGTATTTACAGAATGTGGCCTTGAGCCGTTTAGATACTTTGTATGCGGCTGCAATTCAGGAATATTTACAGAATAGTAAAGCTGGCACAGTTAACCGTTCGGCGCTGTTGCAAAAATATATTCAAGCAGGAACAATGCTTGAGGCAAACATTGACAGTCAATTTTACAGTACCTTAAATGCGATGCAGGCAGAACTGATTGCTAATAATCTTCCCACAGATATTGTTGATATCAATAAGAGTAAATATGAGAAAGCTAAGTCCGCTAAGCGGTCTCAGTTATTAGCCAAAGCCATCAAATAATGAGCATTGCTTAGATGAAGGAGTAGATAAGATGATAACTGAAAGCATTCTGGATATTATCGGCAATACGCCCATGGTTAGTCTGAAAAAACTTACCGGGTTTAATATTTATGCTAAGGCAGAATATTTGAACCCTGGCGGAAGTATCAAAGACAGAGTGGCTAAACATATGATTGAACAGGCGGAAACAAGAGGAGTATTAAAATCAAATATGACAATAATGGAACCGACTTCGGGTAATACAGGAATAGGTATTGCTTTAGTTGGTGTTCAAAAAGGTTATAGGGTAATTATCGTTATGCCGGAAAATATGAGCGAAGAACGAAAAAAGATTATCTTAGCATTGGGAGCAGAACTTATATTGACTAAAGCTGAAAAAAGCATAGGTGGCTCTGTGGCGGAAGTGGAGAGACAAAAGGCACAAGATTCTAATATATTTGTGCCTCAGCAGTTTGAAAACTCTGATAATCCTCAAATTCATTATCTTTCGACAGCTTCGGAGATCTGGAAGCAAATGAACGGTAAAGTAGATGTTTTCGTTTCTGGATTGGGTAGCGGGGGGACACTGGAAGGGGTTGGAAGATTTATTAAGGAAAGAAATCACAAGGCCGTGATAATCGCAGTAGAACCTAAAAATGTTTCTGCACTTCTGGGGCACGAACCGGGGTTGCATAAGATTCAAGGAATCGGTGATGGTTTTATCCCCAAAGTGCTTGATGTAAATCTCATTGATGAAGTCATCGAAGTTACTGACGAGGACGCATTTGCTACGGCTAGGGATCTTGCAAGAGTCCAAGGAATTCTAGTAGGGACTTCTTCAGGAGCAAATGTCTGGGCTTCAATTAAAATGGCACAAAAGTATGGCGCGGATAAAAATATTGTGACTGTTTTACCTGACAGAGTTGAAAGATATTTTAGTACTTCCCTAATTTAACGGACGTTCACAATCACTACCTAGGCTAGCAATCTTTGAGAAACATTCAATATACAGAGTGTACGAGCTGCCAGATCATTTTGAACGGTCTGGCAGTTTTTTCCTCGGATTATTTTCATGATCTTAGGAGGAAATTGAGGACTGATGTGGAAAGTTTATAGATAACCGACCAAACTTCCTTAAACCTATACATTTGCTAATCGGCAGAGTTTAACCTAAGTAGTAAACATCCATCCAAACTAGATCTTCCCATAAGCTAATTTCAAGAAAGAGGAAGGTAAACATATGAAAAAGCTCAATCGTAATATGCTGATTATAGTACTGTGTTTATTAATTTCAGCCATCTTATTTCCAAAAAATACTTTGGCATTAAGCGTTCCGTCAACCCCGACGAACTTTACTGCTACGGCCGCCAGTTCCAGTCAAATTAATCTTACTTGGGATGCTATCGGTGATGCAACCTCTTATTATCTATATATGTCCACCGCGTATAACGGGACTTATAATAATATTGCGGTGACAACCAGCCCAAGTTATACCCATACGGGTCTTTCCACCAATGCCACCTATTATTACAAAGTACAGGCCTTCAACAATGCTGGGTTGGGTGCACTTTCATCGATCACTTATGCAACAACGACTAATACTACAACGGCATATGGTGCTCCATCAATTCCGACGAATCTGACAGCAACGGCCGCTAGTTCTGGTCAAATTAATCTCACTTGGGATTCTATTAGTGGAGCAACCTCCTATTATCTATATATGGCAACCTCGTATTACGGAACTTATAGTAATATTGCAGTGACAACCAGCCCAAGTTATGCCAATACAGGTCTTTCAACCAATGGCACCTATTATTACAAAGTACAGGCCTTCAATAATGTTGGATTAAGTGGATTTTCAGCTGTCGCTTATGCAACAACGACTAACTTTTCTTACGGTATTCCGTCAATCCCGACAAATTTGACTGCAACGCCCGCCGGTGCTGGTCAAATTAATCTTACTTGGGACTCTATTAGCGGAGCAACCTCCTATTATCTATATATGTCAACCTCGTATTACGGAACTTATAGCAATATCGCTGTGCTAACAAGCACTAGTTATGCCAATACAGGTTTGTCGACCAATGGCACCTATTATTACAAAGTACAGGCCTTCGACAGTGCCGGGTTAAGTGGATTTTCAGCAATCGCTTATGCGACAGCAACTAATACTAATACTTCTTACAGTGTTCCGTTAAGCCCAACGAATCTGACCGCAACGGCCGCCAGTCCCAATCAAATTAATCTCACGTGGGATGCTATGAGTGGGGCAACCACCTATTATCTATATATGGCATCCTCGTATTATGGGAATTATAGCAATATTGCTGTGCTGACAAGTCCGAGTTATGCCCATACGGGTCTGTCAACTAATGTCACCTATTATTACAAAGTCCAGGCTTCCAACAGTGCTGGGTTAAGTGGATTTTCAGCGATCGCTGATGCGATGACGACTAATACTTCTTACAGTGTTCCGTCAATCCCGACGAATCTGACCGCAACAACCGCCAGTTCCAGTCAAATTAATCTCACTTGGGATGCTATCAGTGGAGCAACCTCCTATTATCTTTATATGGCATCCTCGTATAACGGGACTTATAGCAATATTGCTGTGTTAACAAGCCCAAGTTATGCCCATACAGGTCTCTCGACCAATAGCACCTATTATTACGAAGTGCAAGCTGTTAACAGTGCTGGATCAAGTGGATTTTCAGCGATCGCATCTGCAACAACGAGTAATACTGCTGATAATATTCTGTCAACCCCGACGAATCTGACAGCAACGGCCGCCGGTTCCAGTCAAATTAATCTTACTTGGGATGCTATCAGTGGGGCTACCTCCTATAATATTTACCGAGCAACCTCGTCTTCAGGGACTTTTGCTAATATTGTTGCTGTAACAACCGCTGGTTATGTCGATACTGCTCTTTCATCGGGTACTACCTATTATTACGAAGTGCAAGCCGTCAATAGTGCTGGTACGAGTTCATATTCTTCTGAAGCTTTTACGACGACTACTTCGGACGGTACAACTTCGACAACTGCGCCACCGGATTCTTCATCAACACAAATTCAGTCAAATCGGTTAGCTGGACAAGATAGGTATGAAACTGCGGCGGAAATTACAAAATCATGGTGGAAGACTTCTTACTATGCGATTATAGCAAGTGGAGATACTTTTGCTGATGCTTTATGCGGTGCGCCACTTGCGACAAAATATAATGCCCCAATCTTATTATCGTCAAAGGATAGCATAGAAGAACCAACTAAGCTTCAACTTTCTAGTTTAAAGGTGAAACAGGTGTTTATTATTGGTGGAGTAGGTGTTATTTCAACCAATGTTGAACAAGAGATAAAAAACATGGGCATCGTAGTGACAAGGCTCGCTGGTAATGACCGTTACGCAACCTCTCTTAAAGTAGCTCAAGCAATGGGGAAGTTCAATCAAGCAGTTATCGCTACTGGTGAAGATTTCCCTGATGCCTTGTCTATTGCACCAATTGCTGCAATGAAGGGGATTCCGATCATTCTTACCCCTAAGGACAATTTGCCTGCAGGTTTAAAAGACTACTTAAATAAAACTGTCCAAAATACATATGTTGTTGGCGGTGTTGGAGTTGTTAGTGATAACGTCTTTAATCAACTTCCGTCTCCCATGCGTCTTAGTGGGATCGATCGATACGAGACAAACCTCAGTATTATTAAAGAATTCTCTACTGATCTGAACTTTGCAAATTGCTACCTAGCAACAGGTGAAGATTTTCCGGACGCATTGGCGGGCTCAGCGTTGGCCGCCTCAACTTCTTCACCAATTATCTTAGTTAGTGATCCTGTCGAACAATCAACGCAAGATTTTGTTAACAGTAAGACGGGTAGTATATCAAAAATTATTGTTTTCGGAGGCATAGCCGCTGTACCTGACAGTATTTTGAATAGTTTTGATGCATCATCAACTTCCATCGGATCTGACGCACCGTCCACGCCCACAAATATTACGGCTACAACTGTAAGCTCCAGCCAAATAAAATTAACTTGGGATTCTGTGAGTGGAGCAACCTCCTATAATGTTTATGGGGCAACCTCATCTTCCGGAACATTTAGCAATATTGCCACGGTAACAAGCTCAAGTTATTCGAATTCTGGCCTGTGGGCAGGTACCACTTATTATTACAAAGTCCAAGCCGTTAATAGTGCAGGTTCAAGCTCTTTTTCACCAATTGCTTATGCAACAACTGCTGTGTCAAACTCCTAAGAATTTGAGCAAGCAAATCATTCATCAGTGATTACAGAATAAAAATCCACGGTACAATTTTGTATGGTGGATTTTATATTTACAGATAATGTATAAGATGTTGCCTGCTCTCCAATCATAATATAAATTGATTATGGTAATATAGATTTGCTGTAGATTTGAGATTGCCATAATGCTATTCTTGATTAAAAATGTTACATTTAGTTTTTTAAAAATATAGGTCTCCATGGAAGGAGGAGGGTTTTCTGTTGATAAATGGTAAAGGCTATTCTTCGTTTGACCGTTCGGAATTATATTCGTATTGGAATGGATTTTTTATTTATGAGAATTCATCTCTCATAACCATAACGGAAAAGGAGTTTAATGAAGAGATCGCTGTAGAAAAACGTAAGGCTAAGCCATTTATAGATTCGCAACAAATAATCAACATTATACTTATGCGATTAAGTAGAAGACAAAACTTTCATGAACTGTTTCATGAACTATTTCATGACCAGCTTCCTGAGGCGAACGAAGGAAGTATTTTAGGCATGCAATTGTACACTTTAATTTTGAAGGATGATAAGGATTGGTGTTACTTTGTTCCCAAGCATCCAGGACATTTGTTTGCACATGCTACTTACTTCATTCCTCTAAGAAGGGATTTGAAGGATACATAAGGTATATGAAAGAAAATAACAAGTCAGTATGCCAGCCAAAGCAGCCTGGCATCTTACAGTTTTACTATTAATATGCAAACATTATTTTTAATAATTAGGGCGATACTAACGGAGGTGATAAAACGAGGAGGTTTTTATTAATGAGCAATAATAAAGATAAAATGGAAATGGGAATTAAGGAAATAAAATCTATTGCGGATCAAGATGTTGGGATTGATATGGAGGTGGCGACTGAACTAGTACAGCTAAAAGATAAATTCCATTTGATGGAACAGGCCTTTTCAGGCTTGAAAAACCAAACTCAACAGTTCGCCCAAACTCAACAGTTCGCTCAGAATCAACAGGCTCCCCAAAATCAACCCCGTCCACAAGCACAAGCACAAGGAGAACAACAATTAAATCAACTAGTCCAACACATGACTCAATTTAAG
>OMOF01000296.1 GCA_900290375.1 Candidatus Desulfosporosinus infrequens | reverse complement strand
TCTAATGTCTATTTGCTCACCGGAGATTGGAATACGTTGGAGGACAAAAATACCCTGATTGATGTAGGTCGAGACTCTGGTATACTCAAAAGAATTAACGAAGCCTCCACCGGCGTCGGAAAGCACAAAATCGAACAAGTAATTTTGACCCATAGTCATTACGACCATGCAAGTCTTTTACCTATTATCAAACGCATCTATAGTCCAATCGTCTTTGCCTATTCGTCCAATCTCCAGGAGGTCGACGAAATAGTAAAAGGGGGTGAACTCCTTCAAATTGCCGATCGACAATTTGAAGTGATCCACACCCCAGGACATAGTACAGATTCTATTTGCCTTTACTGCGCTCAAGAAAAGGTTTTGTTTGCCGGTGACACCCCCCTGATCATTCGAACCAAAGATAATACCTATGCCCCAGAATTTATTCAGGTCCTAGAATATCTTGTATCTAAGCCTATCGAAAGCATCTACTTCGGTCATGGGGCACCTTTATCCGAGGATTGTAACGGCACGATCCAAACCACTCTGCGAAATATCCGCTAGCATTTCATAATCCCTTAACCCCAATATCCCGTCATATTTTTGCTTATCTGACCGACTTAAAAGCAGGTCTTTTCTTAAGCATGTAGAATAAAACCATATTACGAACAGCTTGAAGAAAGGAGTAAATGCTATGGAACATATGGTTTTATTCTTCTACATGGGAATTGTAATAGTTATGATTATTGTCGCTATCGTCATAGGACGTAGACCGGGCTCACATCTAAACCACGGTAGTTCTGATGATTCTAAGGAACACCCGGATGGGCCTGCTGATCATAACACGAGTTCAGACTCCTCTCCTAGAGATTAACGATCTCCTGACCTTTCAGAGCATACCCCAGAGGCTCAGAGCTCTGGCGGCTAAAGCCCTTTAACTCCAATATCCCGGCGAAAATGAGCCTTAGGAAAATCGATTTTCTCCACGAGAGCATACGCCTTTTCCCGAGCTTGCTGGAGTGTTTTCCCTTCAGCAGTGATCCCTAACACCCGCCCACCAGTACTCAGAAGGCGTCCCTCGTTGATTCCCGTTCCAGCCTGAAATATAACTGAATCATCCTCTCTGAGTTCCGGCAAGCGGATCGGAATCCCCTTAGCATAAGCTAAGGGATAGCCCGGGGCAGCCATGACCACGCAAACTGCGACCTCCTCTTTCCACTCAAGCTCGACCTCGGACAAACGGCCCTCAGTACACGCCCAAAGGATTGGCAAGAGATCAGATTTTAGTCGCTTCATCACCACTTGTGTTTCCGGATCGCCAAATCGGACATTGTATTCCAAAAGTTTTGGACCCTGCTGCGTTAGTATCAAACCCAAGAAGAGCACGCCTTGAAAGGGCGTCCCTCTTGTGCGCATAACTTGTAAGGTCGGAGCGACAAGGTTCTGCATAACAGTTGTTTCAAGCTCGGCTGTCCAAATTGGAGGGGGGCTATAGGTCCCCATC
>OMOF01000162.1 GCA_900290375.1 Candidatus Desulfosporosinus infrequens | reverse complement strand
GGGTGTGGGTGTCTTTAGGTAGGATACTGAAAATAAGCCTGTTTGAAGCAAGATCTGAGAACTAAGCTCGATTCGAAAGAGCTGGACTTTGTCAGCCTCCCTAAAGTTCGTTTGTTGGGGGTGTGTTCCAGGGACTACTTGAAATAACTTTACATAATATGACAAACGTTGTGCTTTATTTGTAACCCTGTCTTCGGTTAAACTAATGTAGTCGCCTTATGAAGCAATTGGTGAAAATACAAAAACATGATGTAATCCAAGTAGAAAGGAGAGGTATGACATCACAAGAAAAGTATATTATTCAAACCATTCTGGTCGAAGTTGGGTTGGAACCTTTATGCGCGGAGACCGTTGACCAAGACTGAAAGCTACACCGATGCTAGCACTTAAATACGTTTAAACATTTAGTGAAATAATTCACTTCAATCTACTTTGGCACGACAAGCAGCCACTTTCGATACTTTAAAAAAGGGGATAAGATATTATTTTAGCTCAAAATCCTGCAATCGGAACCAGCCCATCCCTTAACCACCAGTACCAGTTCCAAGTCGGCGACCGTGTTGAGACGTATAGGCACTGCAAAGGAACCGTCGTTCGAGTTGATAATGATGAATATGGAGTATTTATTGTAGTGCGGTTTGATACACTATACCGCGAACTTGCATACGATCCCTATGATTTGAAAGTAATTTGATGATATAGTTTGTCCTGATAAAATGGGGCCAAGCGATTTGGGTATCCTATTTATTCTGTCAAAACATGATTACTATACCTCAATCCGAATAGCTGTTGGATAGTTAAAAGTTATTAGGGACAGACAAATCTTTCAATTTGACCTGCCAAACAAGATAGTTTAATGGAGGAATTTTTTTATATGAGCATATTAGTCAAGAACACATCTGAGTATAAGGAAATCTCTATAGAAGATACGCATAAACTCTTGGGTACAAATAAAGACGGTCTTTCTGATTCTGAAGTAAAGGATCGCCTTGGGACATTTGGCTATAACGAAATAGTAGAAGATAAACGCAATCCCTTTTTCGAATTCCTTCTGCGCTACTGGGCTCCTATGCCATGGCTGCTTGAGCTTGCTATGGCGCTTTCCTTCGCCTTAAGTCATTACCTCGAAGGAATAATAATCTTTGCACTGCTAACCATAAACGCTGTCATAGGACAAATACACTCAAGCGGTTCACAAAAAGTAATTGATCTGTTAAGGAAAAAATTAGCAATTCAGGTTAAGGTTTTACGGAATAAAAAATGGTCTATGGAAGATGCAAAAGGAATTGTGGACGGAGACATTATCTCAGTAAAACTTGGCGATATAGTTCCAGCGGATGCCAAGATTATATCCGGTGATCTTTCGGTTGATCAATCAGCTCTGACCGGAGAATCCCTTCCTTTAGAGATACATCAGTCGGACATTATCTACTCGGGTTCCATAGTAAGGCGCGGAGAAGTTACGGGTATAGTGGTTAACACTGGCGCAAATACCTATTTTGGTAAAACAGCCGAGTTGGTAAAAATCGCTAAACCGAGGTCGCATCAACAAGAAGTGATGATGGCTATAGTAAAATATATGATGTATCTCGGTATTGCCGCATCAATTTTAATATCAGTATCTGCTTTTCTGATGCATTTGAGCATTTTACTAATATTGACCTTCGTAGTTATTTTTCTTTTGGGGGCGATTCCTGTTGCTCTTCCAGCTGTTCTTACCATTATACAATCTGTCGGAGCAACGGAGCTTGCAAAAAAAGGAGCATTGGTAAATAGGCTTGATTCGGTAGAAGATGCCGCCTCAATAGATATTATTTGCTTCGACAAGACAGGTACTATAACGCAGAACAAGTTATCGGTTGTAGATAGTATTCCGCTTTCCGAAAACAAGAAAGAAGATGTCCTGAGAATAGCCGCGCTAACATCCCAATCAAAAGGAATGGATCTAATTGATCTTGCAGTTATTGGGTACGCTGAAAAAACGGGAATAGGTTTTAATGAATACAAACAGGTATCCTATACTCCATTTGATCCATCTACAAAGAGAACAGAGGCAATTATTGAAGCCGGTGGAAATCATTTCAGAACTGTTAAGGGCGCAGCACAGGTGATTATGTCGCTTTGCCGCGATGTTAGTAGAGAGACGATAGATGAAGTCAATAAGATCACAGATGGATTTTCCAAGAAAGGTTACAGAACGATAGCTGTTGCCATATCAGAAGGAAATGATTTAAATAACCTTAAACTTGCAGGATTATTGTCTCTGGCTGATCCGCCAAGACCGGATTCAAAAAGTATGATAGATCAATTGAGGAAGCTGGGCATTAAGCCAATGATGCTTACCGGAGATAGTCTTGACATCGCAAAAGATATTTCTAATCATATTGGCATCGGTAATAACATTATTCGCATGGAGGATATTAAAGATTTAAGCTCAGATAAACAGTTAAAGATTGTTAGTGAATGCGATGGGTTTGCAGAAATATATCCTGAGGATAAATATAAGATTGTAAAGCTATTGCAATCTGGAGGACATATTGTAGGAATGACCGGAGACGGAGTTAATGATGCACCTGCTCTGAAACAAGCGGAGATGGGCATAGCTGTGAGTAATGCAACTGATGTGGCCAAGGTCGCTGCGAGTGTAGTTTTAACCGAAACGGGTTTAGGAGTAATAATCGAGGCAATAACAATAAGCAGACAGACATATCAACGAATGCTAACCTGGGTTATCAATAAAGTCGCTAAGGTTATAGAATTTGTCGTTTTGCTCACCATAGGTTTCTTTTGGTTTCATAATATGTTACTTTCTCTTCTTGGCGTATCATTATTAGTATTTGCAAATGATTTCGTAACCATGTCTCTGGCAACCGACAATGTTAAGCAAACAAGTAATCCGAATAAGTGGAACGTGAAGAATAATATTTTAGCATCTCTTATTCCGGCGCTATCCTATGTTCTGGAAGACGCTCTTGTAATCCTGACAGGTGAAAATTATTTTCATTTACAATGGAATGCACTAACCACACTCGTAATGCTGAGTCTAATATTCAACAGTCAATTAAGGGTGTTAATCGTTAGGGAAAGAAGACATTTCTGGTCATCGCTTCCGGGTAAAGGATTGCTAATATCAAGCACTGCGGCGATAATCGGGTTTGCGCTCGTAGGTTTATTCGGAATCCTTGTTCCTCCGCTAAAGCTATTAATAGTCCTCACTGTTTTTGGATTATCAGCGCTCTTTACACTTGGTATTGATTTTCCGAAATACTATCTGTTCGAAAAATTCGGATTATAAGTGGGTATCTTCTTAGCCGACCCGACAATTGGAAGATCATTCTTGCGTTCAGGCCGTTTAATGTTAAATGCGCTGATCCATGGTGAAGTTATTGCAGAGGCTCACCTGAGCGCACGTAGCGAGAATTTCGTAGGTTCAGTTTATCATTTAGATGGTGAGTTGGTTCCTATGTTGACCGTTGAATTAATGGATGGACAGAGTATTTTCTTTGAGCATCACATCCTATTATGGAAGCACCCAGATATAAAGATAGGTATACGTCCAGCACTTTAGCTCTACAATAGTCAAGCCATTGATTTAACTGATATTTTTACTAATTTCAAAAGTGTATCAAATTCGGAGTTATTTAACGTTTTTGTCCAACCTCTCTTTCGGCTAAAATCAGTAGGGAAGTAATCGACATTTTCTTGGACAACTAACAGAGATATTGAGTTCAAAAGTTGAATTAACTCCTAAACGTGTCCAAATGGTGACTAAACTTTCTGAGTCTAGTGGCATCCTCTATTATCAAAGCCGTCGGGAGTTAGAGAAAATGCTCGACTATCTGTATCCAAGTGGTATCCAATACTTCCATCATGGATATTACGAACACTTTAGAAGTGTTATTTGTGATATTGGAGGGCGAGAAGAATGAAAAAGAAATCAAAGCTGGTCCGTAAGCCAAGAACGCGTTCTCTCTTCAACACTGGAACACGCCCCCATAAATCTAGTAAAGACTACACCATAAAAATCAAATACAAGGAAACGACTACTGAAGATGGAGAGTAGTAAAAGAAAAGGGTTGAACTCTTGGGGGGGTGTTCAGTCTGAAGATATGCTTCCTGGTGTGACCGCTCAACCCTCCCAATAAACTCGACTTAAGGCAATGTTGGTGGATTTAGGAGTTTTTAAACGGTGGGGGTCAATTTTGCTAATCAATTCGGATTTGAAAATGATTTGCTGGGCAAAATAAACTCTGAGGTGAGAGCGTTATGCCTAAGGATAGTATGTTTAAGGACCTAATCAAACCACGATAATCGCATACATTATAGCGTGTGCAATTCCTGGGATAATCGCTGGTGCATATTATTTGTTTGATAATTATTTTTAGATCACCCTGGACATACGTGCTAACGCCACTTATAAACCCGTTTAAGGTCACACATCCGGCTGTTTGTTGAATGGTGTAATGGGTGGATAGAGTTGTGTAGGTAATTTAGTACAACTAGACGACTGACAGCGGTTAAAACAGCTAGTTCACTGTTGATGGAATAGAGAGGTTGTTAGGCGACGGTGCTTTTGAGGGTTGCACAGGCTTAACTAGTATTACATTTAACTCGGCAACAACAACTATCTATGATGAGACGTACACTGATAATGCGGACACTATACTAGCCACAACGACGATTATTGGATATAGTTCATCTACCGCAAAAGATTATGCTA
>OMOF01000057.1 GCA_900290375.1 Candidatus Desulfosporosinus infrequens | reverse complement strand
TTGTCTTTACCCGAGGGTTTATACTCGGGTTCACAGTCAGTTTTATCATCGGAGTGAAAGGTACGCTGGGGCTCGTCCTGATACTAACGACCGTACTTGCACCAACTCTCCTGGCCATTCCGTTACTGCTTCTCGGAGCAGGATTGGCAACTGTTTTTTCGTTTTTGCTACTCAGAGGTAAAGCGAGAGGAGAATCGCTACGTAGAGAGTTTCTTTATTACACGGCTTCGGCAGCGTTTGTATCCATCGGAGCAGTCGCTGTTGGCGTTGCACAAGGATATTTTTCAATACTCGGTGTTCGCTTATTCGGGCTTTAAGTACAGTAACCGAATGAAAGCTCGTTAAGAGAATAAAGTACATTGTCGTCTGGCACAATATTTGCAATATAATAACTCCGCTAAGGACTATATTTAAGATGGAGGTTTGTATTGTGCAGATTGGAATACCGAAGGAAATTAAAAATAATGAAAGTCGGGTGGCTATTACTCCAGCGGGTGTTCATGCTTTAACTCTTACAGGGCATCAGGTTGTTGTAGAAAAATCTGCCGGTGAAGGCAGTGGTATTACAGATCAAGAGTATATTGAAGCGGGAGCACAGATCCTTGATTTTGCCGTTGACGTTTGGAAGGCAGACATGATTATAAAGGTCAAGGAACCGATACGATCTGAATATGGATATTTTAAACTTGGACAAATTCTATTTACTTATTTGCATTTGGCAAATGAACCAGAATTAACGAAAGCACTTATGGAGAAGCAAGTCGTCGCGATCGCGTACGAAACAATCCAATTAGATAACGCTTCATTGCCCCTGCTTATCCCAATGAGCGAAGTAGCGGGGCGAATGGCCGTTCAAATTGGGGCACAATTTCTTGAAAAACCCTATGGTGGAAAAGGGATATTACTCGGTGGAGTCCCTGGAGTACCTCCTGCCATAGTAACTATTATTGGTGGCGGAATTGTTGGCACGAATGCAGCTAAAATGGCGGTTGGACTTGGAGCAGATGTGACAATTGTTGAGAAAAGCGCGCAACGTTTACGGGAGCTTGATGATCTCTTTGGTGGTCGGATTAAAACCTTAATGTCTAACCCTTATAATATTGCAGCTAGTGTGGCTCAAGCAGATTTACTTGTAGGGGCGGTATTGATCCCAGGTGCTCGTGCGCCACACTTGGTTTCAGAAGACATGGTTAAAGCGATGACGCCAGGAAGCGTGATTGTGGATGTTGCTATTGACCAAGGGGGTAGCATAGCAACTATTGACCGAGTGACAACGCATAGTGATCCCACCTTTATTAAACATGGGGTTGTGCATTATTCGGTAGCAAATATGCCTGGAGCGGTTGCTCGGACATCGACATTTGCCCTGACCAATGTAACGTTAGAGTATGCCTTGGAAATTGCCAACAAAGGTTATCTAAAAGCGATCCAGGAAAATCGCGCGCTGCGCAAAGGAGTTAACGTCATTAATGGCAAATTAACCTATCGAGCTGTCGCCGAAGCTTTGAATATTTTGTATGTACCTCTAGAAGAAGTTTTATCTTAAAGTCTTGGCTGGAAGGCCTGAAATTTTTGGGATTGTCGAGTGGAACCCGTGATGGGTTTCCACTCGTTTTTTAATACCTATTTTGGAGGGGTAAACCTTGATTTATTTGTTGAATAACGGGAAATACTTCCCTTACACATTGCTAGTACGTCCTTACGAGAACTAGTGGATATCAGAAGGGAGATGTATCATCATAGAACAACACTTTCTTGTGTTCAAAGAGGTGGCTGAAACCAACAATATTACCTTATCAGCAAAGAATCTCCACATGAGTCAACCCAATATTAGTTTGCAGATTCAGAATCTGGAATACGAGTATGGTGCTCGCTTTTTTGACCGTACAAATAAGGGGGTTACTCTGACGAAAGAGGGCGAAATCTTCTATGAACGTATTCGGACTATCTTAGATATTCTGGCCAGTTTCAGGGAGGAGATAAGCGCCTTAGCAAAAGATCAGAGAAGACTTATCTATATCAGTACGACTTTAACAATCGGGGAATATCTTCTTCCTAAGATTATGGCGTATTTGCATAAGACTCACCCAGACGTGGACTTCAAAGTGAAAATTGCTAATACGGAGTCGATTGTTCAAGCTGTTTCAGAGAAAAAAATGCACATTGGTCTGATCGAAGGGACAGCTCCTCAGTACAAAGATCTCAAGGTGGAGAATTTCTGGGATGACGAGTTGGTAGTCGTGATTCCTCGTTTTCACCCCTGGTCTGTAAGGAAAAGCATTACGTTAGCTGAACTCTCCAATGAACCGCTGGTGACACGTGAGGAAGGTTCGGGGACTCGCAAGGTGATGGAGATGGCCTTTAAAGAGAGAGGATTTGATCTAAATCAGTTAAAGGTAACTATGGAACTAGAAAGTATTCAGGCGATTAAAGAAGTCGTCTCAGCCGGACTTGGAATTACGGTTATCTCTTCGTTGACGGTCTCCAGCGAATGCGACCGGGAAATGTTTAAGACCTTAAAAATTCAAGATGCACTCGTTTATAGGCCTTTCAGTATTCTCACTAATGCCCAAACCATTCAAACCAAAGATGAGCATAGTTTAATCAAATTACTCCAAGATCACGAGTTACTTACGAATATTTTAAGGAAGGATTATAATGAGTTGGAGGAACATGAAAGCAAGCTGAGTTTGAATCATCCTGCAGTGTGTAGTTTGGCAGGGCAAGGACAAGGACAAGGGCAGGAACAATGGCAGGGACATTGAGATAAGACAATCTAGAGTTGCATAGGATATAGGGGAAGGGGGGAGCGTAATGCCAACAAAACGCTGGAGTGAATTTTTCCTTTATCTAGGCAGGGTATTTATCCTCCTCATTTTACTCGCCGTGCTTTTACCTAAATTAATGGCAGTATGTAACATTTGGATGTCTTCGTTCTTACATAATGAGCAAAAACCAATCGGCAACCCCCTGCGGGTGGAGGCACCAGAGCGGAGCAAGTCTGTCTTTCAGTGGTTCCAGCTTGCCCCTAAGGAATGATAATTTACATATGGATGAAAGGTTAACAAGGAAAATTCCCCTCCTACGTAGAACGTAGTCAGAAAAGGGGGGAGGGACCTTTAGATGTCCATAGCCGCCCTCATAACGTTAGAAATAATGCACATATTGAAAAATGAGGACAAGCATAGAAAAGTTCCTATACAGAAATAGAAGGAGGTTAAAGGGATGCTTTCAGAAAAAGAATATAGTGTTAGACTGGCGGAGGCGCGGAGCTACCTAGTGGAACGTGTTACAGAGCCACCAGAACTTGGTGTTGTTTTGGGTTCAGGATTAGGCGCTTTTGCCGATTTTGTTGAGGAAAAAGTGGTGATTGCCTACAAAGACATTCCGCATTTTCCGATTTCTACAGTGGAAGGGCATGCGGGACAATTGGTTTTCGGTAAAGTTCAAGGTCGATCGGTCGTGGTCATGCAAGGTCGTTTTCATTATTACGAAGGGTACATCATGCAGGAAGTAACCTTCCCAATTCGAATTATGCAAGTCCTAGGCGTGACAGGTCTGATCGTTACGAATGCAGCCGGAGGGATAAACTCTGCTTTTCGCGCGGGTGACCTAGTTCTCATCAAGGATCATCTCAATTTAATGGGGGATAATCCGCTGCGAGGTGCAAATTTAACGAATTTAGGCCCACGTTTTCCAGACTTAAGCGAAGGGTATAATTTGGAATGGCGGCAAAAGGCCTTAGCGATCGCAGAAGAGTTGGGAATTAATCCTCAAGAAGGTGTTTATGTGGCCGTGAGCGGCCCTAACTATGAAACCCCTGCCGAAATTCGTTATTTGCGTACGATTGGCGCTGATATGGTCGGTATGAGTACCGTACCAGAGGTGATAGTGGCAAACCATGGAGGAATGCGAGTTTTAGGTATCTCCTGTGTAACGAATATGGCAGCTGGCATCTTGGGGCAAAAACTCAGTCATGTGGAAGTCATGGAAACAGCAGAAAGAGTGGAAAAGCAATTTGTTCAATTTGTTAAAACGCTCGTAGGCGTGCTTTAGGGGAAACCCAGCTCAAGACAACCCTTGCAGAGAGGATTAGGATGAGAAAGAGTGATTCATATGCGTATGGTGGATCTTCTGGAAAAGAAACGGGATGGGAAATCCCTTTCTAAGGAGGAAATTTGTTTTACCATTGAGGGTTATGTTCAGGGAACTATTCCAGATTATCAGATGGCGGCTTGGGCTATGGCTGTCTTTTTTCGCGGAATGTCACTGGAAGAGACGACTGAACTTACGTTAGCGATGGCCCAAAGTGGAAATCAACTAGATCTTTCCTCACTTGGGGGGCGATTTGTGGATAAACATAGCACTGGAGGGGTGGGAGATAAAACAACGTTGCTTGTCGGCCCGATGGTTGCAGCCTGTGGAGTGCCAGTAGCTAAAATGTCCGGGAGGGGACTGGGACATACCGGCGGTACGATTGATAAACTGAGTTCTGTACCGGGCTTTCGAGTTGAGCTTACACAGGAGGAGTTTCTGGCGCAAGTGAAGAAAATTGGTTTGTCGGTTATTGCTCAGACGGGAAACTTAGTTCCTGCCGACAAAAAACTATACGCTCTTCGGGATGTTACGGCGACTGTAAACTCTATTCCCTTAATCGCCTCTTCGGTCATGAGTAAAAAGATCGCCGCTGGAGCACAAGGGATCGTCTTAGATGTTAAGTACGGCTCAGGTGCCTTTATGAAAACAGTGGACGAGGCCAGGATATTAGCTAAGACGATGGTGGATATTGGGAAAGCACTGGGACGTCAAACAATTGCGGTGCTGAGTAATATGAATCAACCTCTTGGTCGTGCCGTGGGAAATAGCTTAGAGATCTTAGAAGTTGCGGATGCGTTACAAGGAAAGGGTTCCCCTGATTTAGTGGAGGTCAGCCTAGAACTGGGTGCTTGGATGCTTGTGGCAGGGGAGATTGTATCTAAGGTTGAGACCGGGAAGGAACGGCTACGTCAAAGCTTGGCAAGCGGAGCTGCGTGGAACAAGTTTCTGGCCTTCTTGACGGAACAGGGGGGAGATGCTCAAGCGGTAGTTGACCGTCGTCTTAGGATCGCATCCTGGAGTCTTCCGATCCTAGCCCAAGAAACTGGGTATGTACAGTTATTTGATGCACAGAAAATTGGGATCTTGGCCATGGTACTTGGAGCGGGTCGAGTTACAAAAGACAGCTCGATTGATTTGGGGACAGGGGTTATCCTCGTGAAAAAAGCGGGCGAGTGGGTGGAAGCGGGAGAACCAATCCTGCAGCTCTATGGTAGTAATCAAGAAATGTTGACTGAGGGACTTAAGCTCGCTCAAAACCTAGTTGCAGTGGGCAGAGAGGCACCAAAGTTGCCCCCGTTAATTGAAGAAGTTATCTTGTAGGGGCACGAGGCCTCGTGCCCCTACAAGATAACAAGGTGCTAATTTACATAAAATCCTCCTTTTTACGTATGCATATACAGGAGAGGGGGATTTGATTATGGTGCGTGAGAAAAAGATTTACCCTTTGGCAGAAGGGCTGACGACGGCGGACACGTATGCAGTGTTAGGGAATGCAGAAAAATTCCAAAAGCATAAACATGCCTGGAAAGTTTGGCGAGCATTAAAAGAATTCGGGTGTGTCGCCTATCCAGTGGCCGAGGATTTAAAACGTATTGATGGGAGCAGAGTGTACCTGAATTTAGCGGAGCTAAAGGATAAGGTAACGGTGGTTGTGCCATGTCTGCCTCCAGAGCAACTTAAATCTTTGGTTTTCAATGTTGCAGGTGTTGGAATCAGCAGAATTTGGTTTCAAGAACAGACCTGGTGTCGGGAATTTCAACATGAATGCGATAACGCCGGAATTGCAGTGATTCGTGGGTGCGTGCTTCGACATAAGGTTTATCCGATCATTGGGATTCGTTATTTCAATCCTTGTTACTGGCACGGTCTTAAGGATCTTAAAGTTCCTACTAAGCGGTCTGTCAGGTAGGAGCTGTGTTGATCTACAAGACATATCTACAGAATTCAGTCACTATAAGCTTGGTGACAAAAGTAATTTATGGCTGATTGCTTTTTGTCCATGTGAATGGCGATAAATTTCGCTCCATGTACTTCAGATGGGTAAGGATGATGGACCCGTGAAACTTTCTTTTTTTAATCTTAAAGCCTTTGGAATGCTGGTTAACGGCACTCCAAAGGCTTTTTTGTGCTCTTAGACAGTATAAACTTGCGTTATATACTGTCTAAGCATAAGTGCGTAATCCTCATTTTTCCTTCGTCTTTCTGGGCATAGGTAAGAGTAATTTTATTTTATTCTTCCGCATTCATTCAATATAATTTTCTGTTTCGGGAATAATAAAACCACTATATAAGGGGGGTTGAAAATGCGAAAAAGTTTAGTAATCGTTTTGGCCATGTTGCTTGTGTTTGGAAACATCGGCTTTGCTAACGTCCAACCTGCGCTGGGTGTTGAGATCGTGACTGATGCGGCAAGTGCCATTCTTATGGACGCGGCATCAGGTCAAATTCTCTACGAAAAAGAAGCGCATAAAGAACTACCACCGGCAAGTGTTACGAAAATCATGACCTTACTGGTAGCTGCGGATGCAGTGGCGTCTGGAAAAGTAAAACTGACGGATAAAGTAACAGCGAGCGAGAATGCCAGCAAACTCGGCGGTTCTCAAATCTACCTTGAACCAGGGGAATCATTTACTTTAGAACAAATGTTGATTGCCATTGCTGTTGGGTCTGCCAATGATGGCTGTGTCGCAGTGGCAGAGCATATTGATGGTACACATGAAGCTTTTGTGGAAGAAATGAACAAAAAGGCTCAAACTTTAGGCTTAAAAAACACACATTTTGTGAATGCCTACGGTCTGCCGGCTGAAGGACATTATACAAGCGCATATGATCTGGCGATCATTTGTAGAGAAGCCCTCAACTACCCTTTAATACGAAAGTTGACTAGTATCAAAGAATATGACCTACGGGACGGAAAATTTAAGCTGTGGAATACTAATAAGCTACTATGGTGGTACCCTGGAGCAGACGGTTTTAAAACAGGGTGGACGAATGAAGCCAAATATTGCTTAGCTTCGACAGTCGAAAGAAATGGTTTGCGTTTAATTTGTGTCGTCATGGGTGTGCCACAAGTGAGAGGACATTTTGCGGAATCTATGAAAATTTATAACTATGGGTTTGCCAAATATGAGTTTAAGCAGTTTGCTCCGGTCGCACAAAAACAGGGGGTAGTTAAGGTTCGTAAAGGCGTAGAAGATGAGGTTACAGCGATAACTGAAAAACCTCTGGGAACGACAGTGGAAAAAGGGAAAGATAAAAACCTCTGGGTCGAGACAAAACTTAACCCAGAAATCAGTGCCCCAGTTCAAAAAGGACAAAATCTAGGAGAAGTCCTCCTATATCGCAATGATCAGTTGCAAGCAAGTGTAAATTTAATAGCCGACCACTCCATTGCCAAGGCGAGTCTGGCTGAACAAATTGAACGGACACTTAAAGGAGTCTTTGGTTATTAGCCTCAGCGGTTTAGTCCAAAGGAGTGGAATCTAAGTTAACTAAGTCTGAACGGTCATTAATTTGAGATAATTGACGAATTTTGTGAAGAGCAGCTCGCTCTATGCGAGAAATCTGAACTTGTGAAAGCTGAAGCAGGCTGGCGATTTGGCTCTGTGTTTTATCTTCGAAAAAGCGCATTAAGAGGACACGCCTTTCTCGTTCTGGCAATTTGTCGAGTGCTTCTTGGAGGGCGATATTTTCGAACCAACTGGGGTCAAATCCCTTTTCCTCGGAGAGTTGATCAAGGACGTAAATGGGATCAGAGTCGTCTTGGTAAAGGGTATCATAGATCGAGGTAGGACTTTGAATTGCTTCAAGTGCAGCAACGATCTCATCTCGGTCAACGCCGATATTCGTTGCTATTTCCCCGATAGTTGCCTCCCGGCCTAATGTGGCAGAAAGTTCATCTCGAGCGCGATTCACCTTATAAACAAGCTCTTTGTAGGAACGAGGAACCTTGATAGGATGATCATCTCGCAGAAAACGCCGGATTTCTCCGATAATCATTGGAACTGCGTAAGTCGAAAACTTTACCCCGTAAGTAAAGTCGAATTTATCAATAGCCTTAATCAGGCCTATCGTTCCGATTTGAAAGAGATCTTCGATTTCATAGCCGCGATGGGCAAAGCGTTGAACTAAGTTGAAAATAAGTTTTAAGTTACAATTGATTAAACGCTCGCGGGCCACAGCATCCCCTTCTTTAGCAGCATGAAGGTTTAGCATCATCTCCTTATCAGAGAGCAGAGGGAAGTGGGGGAGATTCATTTCAGTTAGTCGTTGAATCATAATATGTCGCCCCCCCTAATGCGAGGAGATGGGTGTTTGCTTGAGATGCTTAATCATGGTCACAGTTGTTCCAACTTCAAGCGTAGACTCTACTTGAAGTTCGTCCATGAAAGATTGCATAAAGACAAAGCCCAGGCCCATTCGCTCCGGATCCGTACTATAAGCAGGTTGCATGGCTTGCTCAACATTTGAGATGCCACACCCTTCATCTTTAACAACAATCTTAAGGGTGTCCTTAGCGATATCTAAGTTGAGGTAAACAATGTGATCAGGGTTATTCTTGTAGCCGTGGATAATGGCGTTGGAAACAGCTTCGGAAACGGCAACTTTGAGTTCTTCGATGTCATTCAGTGAGAGATCCAGTTGTGCTCCCACTGAGGCAATGAGCAAACGGGTAATGCCTACATTTTCGGAAATACTTGAAAATGTGAGGCTTAATTGATTGGCTTTCAAACTAAGCTCCCCTTCCTTCCTCGTATGCGTGTGCTTCATCCATATAAAAGTTAATAATTTTAGGCAGTCCCGATAATTCCATAATCTTATAAATATGTGGGGGCGCGTTGGTGATTTTAAGCTTTCCTCCCATGGGGAGTAGTTTCTTGTACCTGCCTAAAATAACACCTAAACCGGAACTGTCGACAAATCGAACATTTTGAAAATTAAGAATGACCGTGCGAATTCCACGTTTCTCAATCTCAATGTCGATGGCTTGTCGCACCATAGAAGCTGTGTGCATATCCAGTTCTCCGTCTAAGCGCAAGAGTAGGGTCAGGCGCTCTATCTTTTTTTCAAGTTTCAAGACCATTCCCCCTAAATTTATATCAGTACTATTGATTTCGCTGTCATCCATAATTTTCCTGCCTGCTCTTAGAAAAATTCCTCGGAAAGCTTGTCGGAATTAGAGGGTTTATGACAATATTTAGCCCATAAGTATAATTTTATTAGTTCGGATTCATACTAGAAATTATCTGTCACTAGTAAGGAAGGAGAAACTTGGATGGCTAATCAAAATTTACGTCAACCTTCGATCTCAGTAACCCCGGAGCAATATAAACAGTTAGCTCAGCAATATACCCCCAAACCCACCGTTGTTAAAAATGTGGTACGGGCTTTTATCGTGGGAGGGGTTATTTGTGCGATCGGTCAAATTTTTATTAATTTATTTGTGACTTTCGGGTTGGCACGCATTGAAGCAGCGACGGCAGCAACCGCGACGATGATCTTTCTGGGGGCGCTCTTAACAGGTTTAGGAATCTACGATGAGATTGGGAAGTTCGGAGGAGCTGGTTCGATCGTTCCGGTCACTGGGTTTGCGAACTCCATCGTTGCGCCTGCCATGGAATTTAAACGGGAAGGCTATGTACTGGGTGTTGGCGCAAAGCTGTTTACGGTTGCTGGTCCTGTGCTAGTGTATGGGATTGCTACCTCGATTGTAGTGGGTATCGTGTACTATTTCTTACACTAATAAACTGAGCTAATGGACGCCAAGCTGCTGCAAGTCACGACAAAACTTTGACTGATGAATGGGGATGAGTGAAAGGCATGGATTTAAAACGAATGGGAAATCAGACCGTGGTGTTTGCCAACCCCCCGGTTATTTTATCTTCTTACTCTATAGTGGGGCCTAAAGAAGGAGAAGGTCCTCTCGGGAAAACATTTAGTAAGGTTTGGCAAGACCAACTCCACGGGGAAAAATCTTGGGAGCTTGCGGAGAGAAAAATGCTCCAAGAGGCGATGCAGGGTGCCATTGATCAAGCGGGCATTCCTAAGGAGCAAATTGATTTCATGTTAGCGGGTGATTTGCTCAATCAAATCATCTCCTCCAATTTTGCCGCGCGTCAAATTGGCTTACCTTTCATTGGTTTATATGGAGCTTGTTCGACGATGGCTTTGAGCATGGCTGTGGGGAGTATGCTCATTGACGGAGGTTTCGCACGCAATGTGTTGGTTGGGGTATCGAGTCATCATGATACAGCGGAGCGGCAGTTCCGTTCGCCAACGGAACAGGGCACGCAAAGGGCAATGAGTGCCCAGTGGACGGTGACTGGAGCGGGAAGTTTACTGCTCGGACGGAGTGGCGTTGGACCGCGGATTACTTCGGCAACGCTGGGAAGAGTCGTCGATTATGCCGAAACCGATATTGGCAATATGGGTTCAGCTATGGCCCCAGCGGTCGCAGATACGATTTTAAACCACCTTACTGATTTACAGCGCAAACCATCTGACTATGATTTGATTGCGTCTGGAGATCTGGGAACGGTAGGTTTAGCACTCGCCGGGGAGGTACTTAAAAGAAGCGGCATGGATATGGGGACAGGATTTTCAGATTGTGGAGTTATGATTTTTGATTCAAGCCAAGATGTTCATGCTGGGGCAAGTGGATGCGGCTGTTCAGCGGTTGTTTTTGCTGGAAATATTATGCAAAGGATCAAAGCTGGAGAACTAAAGCGGTTTTTACTAGTGGGTAGTGGTGCCTTGCATAGTTCAACATCCGCCCTGCAAGGAGAATCTATTCCTAGTATTGGGCATGCCGTTGTTATTGAGGCCTGAAAGGAATGAAGACGTATGTTTGAAATGATTATACCAGCCTTCATTGTTGGAGGGGTAATTTGTGTTATCGGACAACTTCTAATGGATTTAACAAAACCCGCCTTTACTCCAGCTCATGTTCTCGTTTCCTTTGTGACGGGCGGAGCAATTCTCGGGGCCTTGGGGTTGTACGAACCTTTAGTGAAAATCGGAGGAGCAGGGGCCACAATCCCCTTATCGGGTTTTGGTTATAGTCTTGCCAAAGGGGCCATGGAGGCGGTCGGAAAACGAGGGATTATTGGGGCCTTATCCGGAGGGGTTGAAGCAACAGCGGTAGGGATTGCGGCGGCAGTTTTTTTTGGATATCTGATGTCCGTTACGTTTAGTCCCAAAGGATAAATGATCTTCGATCTTCGTGTTTTGAACGACCAATTACGAACTACAATAAGGGGGTGTGTGTATGGATGATAATTCAAGCGAGAAAAATATTCCAGTAAGTAAAAATTATCAAGAAAATGTAGATTACCTAAATCGAGAATTTGGGATTCCGGACAATTTTGATTTAATTTTACGCGAGATGTCTATCGGTGGTAAAAAAGTTGCGATTTATTCTGTCAATGGGATGGTCGACACGCATGTAGCCAGTTATATCTTAGACGCTTTGATTGATTTGGAGCGCTCTGACTTAATTGTTAACGCTTTGGATAAACTAGTTAAAGGACGCATTGTCAATTTACAAGTTACGGAAGTCCAAACTATGGATAAGGTGTTCTATTTTGTTTTATCAGGGCCGATCGCAATTTTTATCGATGGACAGGATAAGGCCATCATTGTTGATGCTCGGACGTATCCTTCTCGTCAGCCTGAGGAACCAGATATTGAACGCGTAACCCGAGGGTCCCGTGATGGCTTCACAGAGACACTCGTCATGAACACAGCTTTAATTCGCCGGCGCTTACGGGATCCAAAACTGCGTATGAAATTAGTTCAAGTTGGCGGACGATCTAAAACAGATGTCTGTATTGCGTACATAGAAGATATTACAAATTTAGATATGGTCACTAAGATTCAGAAAGATTTGCAAGCTATAAAAATTGATGGAATTCCCATGGCAGAAAAAAGTGTTGAGGAATTTATACTGGGCAGTAAATTCTGGAATCCTTATCCACGCGTGCGCTATACCGAACGTCCGGATGTAGCGGCTATTCATTTACTTGAAGGACATGTGATTATCATTGTTGATACTTCTCCCTCAGTCATGATAGCACCAGTGACGTTTTGGAGTCACGTTCAGCATGCGGAAGAATATCGTCAAGAACCGATTGTGGGGGCTTATCTGCGTTGGGTGCGGTTCGTTGGGATCATGGCCGCTCTATTTCTTCTTCCACTCTGGCTAGGTGCTGCCCTAAATCCGCAATTGCTGCCAGATTGGCTTAAATTTATCGGAGTTATAAAACCAGCAAAAATTCCCTTAATCATACAGGTGTTGGGGGCTGAGTTTGGGGTGGATCTTCTGCGCATGGCTACTATTCATACCCCGGGTCCTTTAGGGACGGCTTTGGGTTTGATCGCTGCCTTTATGCTTGGGGATATCGCAGTTAAAGTTGGGTTATTTTCTCCAGAGGTTGTCATGTATGTGGCCATTGCTGCTGTGGGGACATTTGCGACTCCTAGTTATGAGTTAGGCTTGGCCAATCGATTAGCGCGCCTATTTCTGATTATTATGACAGGACTATTTAACTTCTGGGGCTTTGGGATTGGAGCGGTTCTCCTATTTTTTCTCTTGTGGCGGACAACGTCGTTTGGCGTGCCCTACCTCTGGCCCCTCCTGCCCTTAAATATTAAAGCTCTGGGGTCAATTATGATGCGCGCTCCAGTTCCTATTAATAATCAGCGACCGAGCTTTCTAAAACCTCAAGATCAAGACCGTC
The DNA here is from genome assembly GCA_900290375.1 of Candidatus Desulfosporosinus infrequens. GTDB lineage: Bacteria > Bacillota > Desulfitobacteriia > Desulfitobacteriales > Desulfitobacteriaceae > Desulfosporosinus > Desulfosporosinus infrequens. The sequence goes on along the minus strand of OMOF01000057.1, from coordinate 19,810 downwards.
AGCCTAAGGGCGGCGGCAAATAGAAACGTGGAAGGATGCCAGGATAGTGAAAATTGGGTTTCCGCGAGCTCTTTTTTATTTTGATTATTTTCCTTTCTGGGCTGGATTTTTCCATCGACTGGATATTGAGGTGGTTACCTCTCCAGCCACGCATCGGCAAATCCTAGAACAGGGTCTAAAGAAAGCCAGTGACGAAACGTGTTTACCACTAAAGCTTTTAGCCGGGCATATTCAGGCCTTAAAGGATGTTGATGCCATTTTCCTGCCGCGCATGGTTAGTGTTGAGGCGGATACTTACAGTTGCCCGAAATTCTTAGGAATTCCAGAAAGTATACTGACTGCCGTTCCGGCCGGGGTCTCAGTCCTTACCGTGGTGTTAAATTGGCGCAAAGGGAGAAATCAGGTTCTAACAGACCTACAAGTCTTCGGCAAACAACTCGGCAAGAGCAAGGCGGATATTCAAGAAGCCTTTAGAGAGGCTCAAGAGTGGCAAAAAAGGTATCAAGACTCAATGGGTACAGGGTGGGATTTCGAAGCTAGTATGCAGGAGATTGAGCGGCGTGCTACAAAATGTTCAACAAATTATCAAATTGAGCATGAACCATTGGAAGAAACCCGGGAAGAAGGCGTAGTGCTAAAGGACACTGATCGCTTGAGAATTGCGCTAGTTGGGCATTCTTATCTAACTCAAGAATCCTATGCCAGCTTGAATCTTCTCGGGCGACTTCGTGAGAAAACGGAAGTGGAATTAGTCCAACACATTAAACAAGAAGAATGTGATGCCCATCTGTTAGGGTTACGTAAAAAATTGTTTTGGAATCACTCAAGGCAGATTTTTGGGGCAGGGAATAAGTTTGTTGCAGATCATGCGATTGATGGGATAATCTATCTGTCCTGTTTTGGCTGCGGAACAGACTCTATGGTTCAAGAAATGTTAGCGCGTAAAGCTCGAGAACGCCATAAGCCCTATATGATGGTTACGCTAGACGAACACAGCGGGGAGGCAGGCCTTGTCACTCGGCTGGAAGCCTTTTTGGATATGGTAGAAAGGAGGAAAATCCATGAAGGTCACGTTTCCACATATGGGGAACGCTTGGATCGTGATTCAAACGCTCTTTGAATCCCTCAATGTTGAGGTGGTGGTCCCGCCAGGCAACAGTAAGCGAACCTTGAATCTTGGCACAAGATTAGCACCAGAATCCGCCTGTCTGCCTTTAAAATTAAATCTTGGTAATTATATCGAAGCTGCGGATGAAGGGGCTGATACGATAGTAATTACCGGTGGGATTGGTCCCTGTCGTTTTGGCTATTATGGTGAAATGGAACGGCAGATTCTTTGGGATGCAGGTTATGATTACGATGTAGTGACTCTTGAACCGCCTGATGGAAGCATGCTGGGGCTGCTTCAACGTATTCGCTATTTAGCAGGAACAAAAAATTCTTGGGTAAAGATTCTCAAAGCCTTAAAATTTGCTTATCTGAAAAGTGTCGCCTTAGATCGAGTGGAAGATCTAATTCATGCGGCAAGGCCAAGGCTACCTGATCCAATGGCAACTGAGGAAATTTATGAAAAGGCCAAACAGCGACTCGCGCAAACGATGACGGTTAAAGGGGTTCAGAACACGGTTTGTTGGGTTCAAGAAAGTATTCGTGAATGTCAAGGCAAGGGAGACAATCTTTCTGGAGGGTTTAAACCACTCCGCATAGGAATTATTGGTGAGATTTACACGATTCTTGATCCCTATACCTCAGTAGGTATTGAGCAAGAACTGGGACGTTTGGGAGTAGAAGTAGATCGGTCCATCTATCTTTCGGGGTGGGTTGGCAATCATGTATTTCAAGGCTTGGCTCAAGGATATCGGTCAATTAAATCTTATCCAAGGCATGCTAAACCATTTTTACCTCATTTTGTAGGTGGACATGGTCAGGAAACTGTTGGAGCTGCCGTAAAATTTGCAAGAGAAGGTTATAATGGGATTATTCAGATTTTCCCTTTATCTTGTATGCCAGAGATTGTAGCAGCCAGTGTATTACCTAGAGTTCAAGAAACGTATAAGGTGCCAATTATGACCCTTATTGTTGATGAACATACAGGGCAGGCCGGAATGCAAACTCGGCTGGAAGCATTTGTGGACCTCCTGGAAAGGCCACGCCTGCAACGAAGAATTGGACATACTAGAGGGGAAGTGCTTGGTGTTGGAGGAAGATAGATACTATCTAGGTGTCGACGTGGGGTCAGTCAGTACGAATATAGTTTTGCTAAGCCTGGATAATACGGTGGAAGAGACTTTGTACTTAAGAACTCAAGGGCGGCCGATGCAAACGATTCAAGAAGGCATAAAATTATTAAGAACAAAAATGAGAAAGTCGGCCGAAATTATTGGAGTTGGTACCACAGGAAGTGCGCGCCAGCTTGCAGCGACCTTATTAGGAGCTGATGTCGTTAAAAACGAGATAACAGCTCACGCCGTGGCTGCTTCGCGAGTTAATCCAGAAGTGCAAACCATCCTGGAAATCGGAGGGCAGGACTCAAAAATAATCATTCTTCGAGATGGGGTTGTTTCTGATTTTGCCATGAATACCGTCTGTGCAGCTGGAACAGGTTCGTTTTTGGATCAGCAGGCTGCGAGGTTAGGTATTCCAATTGAAGAGTTCGGTCAACTAGCCTTACAAGCAAAACATCCGGTGCAGATTGCTGGGCGTTGCTCTGTCTTTGCTGAATCTGATATGATCCATAAACAGCAGTTAGGGCATTCACTCCCGGATATTCTAGCAGGGCTATGTCAGGCGATGGTACGAAACTATTTGAATAACGTGGGGAAAAATAAAGAGATTCAGGGTCCGATTTTTTTTCAAGGGGGCGTGGCCGCTAATCCCGGAATACGAAAAGCTTTTGAAGATGAGTTAGGCCAACCAATGATTGTGCCGAAACATTATGGCGTGATGGGTGCCTTAGGGGCAGCATACTTAGCACAGGAAAAGGTGGAAATGCGACCAGAAACAAGGACCAGATTTCGTGGGTTACACTTGGGAGAGACTCTATTCCAAGCAAAAAGCCTTGAATGTTCCGGCTGTGCAAACCATTGCGAAATAGTAGAAATTATGCAGGAAGGGATATGTCTGGCAAAGTGGGGAGATCGATGTGGAAAGTGGTCCACTACGATCGGGGTTAGTATCGACATTGGTAGCAATGAAAGTAAGCAAGAAAAACAAAGAGCATAAACAGCGTTTATTCTTCGTGCCTAAATGCGGTAACAGAGGACTTACTTCTGTTGCCGTTTTTAATTTAAAAAGGACCCGTATACTTTATTACGCGTCCTTAGGACCTTTTTAAAGGTTAAAAAGGTGATGGATAACAATGACAGAGAACACGGAATTTAGGATCTCAACTTCTGTGGGCGAACAATCACAAGATCAAGTGCGACCAATATAAGTGTTGCGATTAGAATGAAGGCTAACCCATTGGAGGCAACTGTTGGAATATAAGCGGCATTGGGAACAGAATAAGAGGAGTGAATCGATGAAGGGAATGTGGCTCCTGTTGAATAATAATAAGGAAAAGATTGAGAATAAAATTGGGGATGAGTTGGGACTGGAGCTTGAACCTTATATTGAACTTGACGGCTAGAGGGTAAAGGCGGGATGAGGTTCAAACTAGTACCTGATGAAGCAGCGGCTGGACGAGCAGCAGGATAGGTGGGTAATGAAGGCGCGGCATTTTGATGAAAAAGTAGAGGACTTCTTAATACCGGTGCATATATACGAGTGGACCTAGGGTTCAATGGCAGTCCCCCCTTTCTTAAAATCGACCGCTATTAACAAGAAGAGCTCGATTAAGTCAAAGTGAAGAGAGGCTCTGGTTTTTGGTCACAGCGCGTTATTCAATAGCATTGATCCTGCGTTTGCGAAAAAGCCCAACAAATTCAGGTTCAGGTGCCCAGGCTTCATTTTCATGAAAAGTTTCAGGAGGCTCGGAAAAGGATGATTTTTGAATACGGAGAAATTTACTTCTAAGATTAATTGAGTTTGGTACGGGTTGAATGTTCTCTGAATTATTTTGTAAAGTACTGTCTAGATGATCCTGGGAAACGCTTATAGTCTGCTCTGGGATGATGTCGCTAGTTTCAGGTGTATTATCTTTAGAGAAAAATTTTTTCAGAAAGTGCATATAGGTTCCCTCCTCTTACTGGCAGTATATGTAAAATTAAATGGCTGTGCTACCTGAATTTTTGCCTTAATTTTAGCGTCTTACTAAATCGTTTATTTAGATAGTCTAATCAAACGAGAGACCGATCCTATCTAAAAGATTAAGAGTAAAGTGTGTGAGATCAGGAAGAACTAAGTCTGCAAGCTTTAGCGTCTGCCGTGTCGCCGCGGCAGGATTCGGGACTCCGATGCACCATAGACCGGCAGCTTTAGCCGATTGAATCCCGACATCAGCGTCTTCAAAAACTACCCCTTCGAACGGGGAAATCTCTAGACGTTCAGCGGTCAGGCGGTACGGTTCGGGGTTCGGCTTGCCCTGTCGAACATCCTCTCCACAAACTGTTATGTCAAAGCTATCTAAGATACCTAATCCTTTGAGCACTATTTCGACTCTTGGTCGGGATCCCGAAGAGGTTAGGGCTAAACGATAACCGTGTGCTTTTAGAACACGGATCGCTTCAAGGGCACCGGGCATGGGCTGGAGTACCTGATCAATTATCATAGAGGAAAAAAGGGTTTGCTTGCGTAGAACCATATCGGATAAGGGTGCTGAGAGTTTCAATTCCTGCTTTATTCGTTCTAAAATATCATTTTCTCGAAGCCCGGAGGAGTTAAATCGGAGGTTTTCAGAAAGGGTATCAAAGGAATGGCCATAATCGCTGCAAATTTGTCGTTCTGCAGCTTTATGAATCCTCTCTAAATCAATAATAAGTTCATCCAAATCGAAAATGGCGGCTCGAATCATCTGTGTTATCTCCTTTCGGCGCACTAAGACATTAGAAGCTTGAGGTATTATACTCATTTATCTAGAACATGGTTTATCTTATCATCTCTTGCCATTTTAATTAAACGGTTATATAATATATAAATTATTAGAAGGCGAAATTTTTGGAGGGTGGACATTGGATAAGCTACTTGAAAAGTTGAAAGAATATTTACACATGGAAGCTGAAATTCCTTTCGAGGAGTTTTCGGAGTATTACCGCACTTTAATTGCGGAACTGAACCAAACGTTCAACGACCTTGATAAAGAGAATCGACTGAAGGCTCTTTATATTTGTTCGATCGTGCAGTCCAACGCAGAAGCGAGAGCAAAAGAAAGTAAAGTCAATGCCAAAACGTTCAAAAAGATAAGTGCGAAATGTGCTTTCTGGACTGATGCAATCAAGTTTAATCTGGGAAAAGATGGAATGTCTTCTGAAGAGATTGAACGTGCAACAGAAGAAATTAATAACAGTATCTAGTTTAGAATAGATTTTTAATCGAAGTGCGATGCGCGAATTGGATATTACTCGAAACATGAGACTCCCACTTTAAAAAGTGGGAGTCTCATGTTTCGAGTAAGAAAGTTAATGGAGAGAGATAGTGAAAGTTCCCCGTTATATTATTGAGGTGTGATGTAGTGAACCATCCCTTTGAAGTTGCTGTAAACGGGTCTAAGATGTTATAATCTAAAAAAATAAATCCTTCGAAATAAGGAATTTAAGGATGTAGGTATGGATATAATTTTGGCTCATCGCCAAATCGATTTTGATGCCTTAGCATCGATGGTTGCCGCCCAAAAACTCTATCCAAATAGTGTATTGGTAATGGATGGGAAACCAAATGCCTATGTCCAAGACTTTTTGGCGCTATCTAAGGATCAATTGCGGTTTCGCAAAGCTCAGGATATTAATGTCAAGGACGTTGCGCGGGTTATCTTAGTGGATACCCATGATCTGCATCGAGCGGGAAGTCTGGGTGAAAAGGTCGCTCGAATTCCTGAAATGGAGGTGGAGATTTATGATCACCATCCCTATGCGGGAAAGCTCGAAGAGGGAATGGTTATTGAACCAGTTGGAGCGTGCGCAACCCTCCTCGTAGAAAAGTTAGCAGCGCTGGGATTGCCTTTAAGTAGTTTTGAAGCAACGTTGATTGCCATCGGAATCTATGACGATACTGGGAGTTTATTGTTTGATAGCACCACAGTCCGTGATGTTCGAGCTGTGGCTTATTTGTTAGAGCAAGGTGCGAATTTAGGGGTCATTGCCGAATATCTACGACGACCTCTGGCAGAGGAACAAAAAGAACTATTGCAACAATTGTTGGCCCAAGGGCAGACGGAATTCTTTGACGGTTTACCAGTCTATATTACATGTGCTGAGACAAAGGATTATGTCGGCGGACTTGCTTTATTGGCTCACCAAGTAGGAGAAGTTGAAGGTTCTGATACATGGTTTCTGTTGGTTAAGATGGAAAATCGGGTATACCTCGTGGGCCGTTCCAAAGGAAGAGGCTTAGCTGTTAATGGATTGGTACAGTTATTTGGTGGGGCAGGTCATCCGAGAGCGGCTTCTGCCACCATTAAGGATGCCAAGCTCCCCATTATACTAAAACAACTGCGTTTAGCAATTCAGAGTCGTGCTAATCGGCCCCACCTTGTTCGAGATATGATGAGCTATCCGGTTAAGACCGTTCCGCCGGAAATGCTGCTGGGTGAGGTCGAACAAATTCTCTTGCGTTATGGGCACACAGGAGTGCCGGTCACTAAGGATGGGCGATTAGTAGGGATTATTTCCCGGCGTGATGTCGATAAAGCGATTAAACATGGTCTGCAACATGCACCAGTGAAAGGTTTTATGACTACAAAGGTGACTACAGTAGATGTAGAGGCATCTTTAGATGAAGTTCAACGACTGATGGTTCTCCACGATATTGGGCGTCTCCCTGTGATTGAAGAAGGCAATCTTGTGGGCATTGTTTCACGATCCGATGTTTTACGTCTTGTTCACGGTGGTTCGGTTCCTATTGAAACCCAACTTGCTCGAGAACGCAGTGTGGCAATGCGTCAGGATATTTTGGATTTGATCGAACGTCTACCTGTAAAGATACAGAAGCTCCTTGAGGAGGTACGAGATACCGCGGAGGAAGAAGGGTGTGCCGTATATCTTGTGGGAGGGTTCGTCAGGGATTTGCTGATGTGTTTTCCCACTCAAGATCTGGATTTTGTCGTCGAAGGTAGCGGCGGTCAATTTGCACGAGCCCTGATGCAGCGGATTCCGAATGGAAAGGTCACCCAACATGAAAGGTTTGGCACCGCCCAGATCATTTTCCCTGATGGTAGTCATGTTGATATAGCGAGCACGCGGTTGGAGTATTATTCCTTTCCAGGAGCGCTACCACAAGTGGAAGAATCATGTCTGAGGGAGGACTTGTTTAGGCGTGATTTTACCATCAATTCCATGGCGATTTGTTTGAACACCGAGCGTTTCGGAGAACTCGTGGATTATTATGGCGGTAAACGAGATTTGCAGCAAGGCCAAATTCGCTTTTTGCATAATATTAGCTTTATTGATGACCCGACTCGAATGCTGAGGGCAATTCGTTTTGCAGAACGTTATCATTTTGATTTAGCTAAAGAAACCCTTGAAGCATTATATACTGCGATAGATGCCGGCATCCTTTCTACGCTCAGCATTGAACGTTTTACGGAAGAAATCCTGCTCATCTTTAGAGAAATAAACTATCTTGCTATGGGTCAGACCTTAATCAGCAGCGGTTTGTTTAAAGCGTGGTTTGGGGATGATTACGACTGGGACTTTAACCTAGACGATGTTCAGAACAGTGTCGATTGGCCCTTGGAAATACGTTGGTTAATTTCTATCGCCAAAATGGATTCCACGAGCATAGAAAAATTGCTTGAGCGGGTATGTCTTAACCGATCACTTCGTGATGTAACCATGACTTTCATACATTTGCGCAAGTCTTTAATCGAGCCCTTGACTTTAACCGAGATGGACTCATTACTCAACAAGATCCACAAGGGCATCCTGATGGTATTAGCCCGGGATGAACGATTAAACAAGAAAATCACGGATTACTTAGATTCCAGTCGAGAGATTAAGATGTCCTTAAATGGCAAAGCCCTAATCCGGATGGGCGTTAAGGAAGGGCCAGAGATTGGAGAAATCCTCGATAAAGTGCGCGTAGCATGGCTCAGAGGCCAGATTCATACTTCTGATGAAGAGCAGGCTATAGTACGCCAGTGGGTTAATTCTCGCAGCTAGAAGGAGGAAAACATTTGTTTGGTTTTGATTTACCGACCATTATCGCAAATATTCCCGCCTTGATGATTGGGTTTGCCTTTCATGAGTTTGCTCATGCCTGGGTTGCGGACCGTTTGGGAGACCCAACACCGCGCAGTCAAGGGCGCTTAACCTTAAACCCTATCTCGCATCTGGATCTCTTTGGAACACTTATGGCCCTCTTATATCGATTCGGTTGGGCAAAGCCCGTAATGACCAATCCTCGCTATTACAGAGGGAATAAAAAACAGGGACAAATGCTGGTAGCTTTGGCTGGTCCAATCATGAATTTACTCACAGCATTTGTGGTGATGTTTTTATGGTTTCTGACCATGCACTGGATGCAAGGGTCAGCGTGGAGTAACATTATTTCGCTGGTCTTTCAATCCACGGTGTTTATGAATCTCGGTTTAGGGATCTTTAATCTCTTGCCGATCCCTCCGCTGGACGGGTTTGCTGTTCTTAAAGGACTATTGCCTGGGCGTTTTGCTCCCCAACTCCATATGTTTGAACAGTATGGAATGATTATTTTAGTCATTCTTCTCTTTACTGATATTCTTGGTCAAGTTCTTTTTCCGGCTGTGAATGGGATAGCCTATGCTTATCAGACAATCATCACACTAATATTAACCCCCTTTCTGGGGTAAATATGTTAAATAAAAGGAGTGTTTAGTTTGAAAGGTAGAATATTAAGCGGGATGCGTCCGACAGGAGCTTTACATATTGGGCATCTAAGTGTAATCCAAAACTGGGTTGCCTTACAGAAGGATTATAATTGCTATTTTTCCATCGTAGATCTTCATGCGTTGACTACCGGTTATGAGGACCGCTTAGACTTCTCTCTTTTGCGGAGAGAGATCGCTTTAGACTGGCTCAGTGTGGGAATTGATCCCGAGAAAAGTGCTGTCTTTGTCCAATCTGCAGTCAAAGAGCACTCTGAGCTACATTTGTTATTTTCAATGTTCACTCCTTTGTCTTGGTTAGAACGAGTTCCAACCTACAAGGATCAAATTCAACAATTAAGCCAACAAGGCAAAGACCTAGGCACCTACGGATTCTTAGGGTATCCTCTTTTGATGGCAGCCGATATTTTGGTTTATAAAGCAAGTGTCGTGCCGGTCGGAGAAGACCAACTCCCGCATGTTGAGCTTTGTCGGGAAGTAGCCCGTCGTTTTAACCACCTTTACGGAACGGTATTCCCTGAACCGAAAGATCTCGTAGGTAAAGTGCCGCTTTTGCCAGGTGTGGATGGGCGTAAGATGAGTAAAAGTTATCATAATGCTATTTCGCTAACGGCCTCTTCAGAGGAGATTAAGACGCGGGTCCAGCAAATGATTACTGATCCGGCTCGTCTCCGTAAAGATGACCCAGGTCATCCTGAGGTTTGCATCGTGGATAAGTTTCATCAGATCTACACACCGGAAGTTGCAGAAGTGGAAGCAAATTGCCGCGCAGGAAAAGTTGGGTGTGTCGCTTGTAAACGCCACCTAGCGGAGAACTTGGAAAAGTTATTAAGTCCGTTTCGGGAACGGCGTGCTTATTGGGAGGAGCCAGGCCGGGTGGAGAAGGTTCTAGAAGAAGGGGCAGCTCGGGCTCGAGTAACCGCCGCAGAGACAATGAAAGAAGTTCGCTGCGTCATGGGGTTGTAAATGGAAGAGGAGAATACCAGTCCGCAAATTGAATTGCCTGCCTATCATGGTCCACTTGACTTACTGTTGACCCTTATTCAACAAGAAAAAGTGGACATTTATGATATTCCGATCTCACGGATTGCTGACCAGTTTATGGAAGCAGTAAGAAAAATGGAATCGTTGGACATGGAAGTCACGACAGAATTTCTGGTCCTTGCGGCCCAATTACTCTACATAAAGTCGAGGGATCTTCTGCCTAAACCTGTAAAAAATGAAGGAGATCAAGGAGAGGAGGAAGACCAGCGCCAAGAACTGGTGGAACGTTTACTAGCTTACCGAACCTTTAAGCAAGCTGCTCAGGTTTTGGAGGGGTTGGAAACGTCCTCTGGACGATCCTATTATCGTGAGGTTGACGTTGATGCTTTACTGGCTGATGCCCAACCGGAAGATCCACTCAAGGGAGTATCCTTTGCAGACCTTTGGCAAGCGTTTCTTAGAGTGATTGAACGTGCGGACAAAGGAGAGGAAATTCGTCTTGTAAAACCTGATGAAATAGCGATTGATGTCATGGTAGCAGATGTTTTGCGCCGTGTCCTTCTTCATCCCCATGGGCTGCGATTTTCTCAGCTCCTGCGCCTTGGGTCCCGCATGGAGATGGTTGTCTCTTTTCTTTCGTTACTTGAACTATTAAAATCCGGCAAAATTCGCGCTGAACAAGCAGCCATGCTCAGTGATATTATGTTATTTCCTACACGGAAGGCTTGGGAATTCACGGAAGAGGAGTAGATGAAATGCTGTTTCGGGAACCAGAAACGGCTGCCTTAGAAGCCCTGTTATTTGTTGCTAAGAATCCCCTCACAGCTGAATTGCTCGGAGAGATTCTTGAGTTGGACCAGTCGGAGATTGAAGAACTGCTTCACAAACTTCGTGCTCGGTATGCTGTGGATTCTTGCGGCTTAACACTTCTTCAAATCAATGAAGGCTACAAATTAGGTACCAAGCCGGAAGTCGCTCGTTATATCGAGGTCCTTTATAAACAACCTGCCCAGGCCCTTTCTAATGCGGCTCTTGAAGTGCTTTCAATCATCGCTTATAAGCAGCCTGTGACTAGAGGGGAAGTCGACTTTATCAGAGGAGTCCAATCCGATCGGGCCTTAGCGACATTAGTGGAGAAGGGCTTAGTGAAGGATGTAGGTCGGAAGGACGCTCCTGGACGCCCCATCCTTTACGCCACGACAGAACAGTTTCTTCTCCATTTTGGTTTGCGTTCCTTGGAGGATTTGCCAAACCTTGAAGTGGAATCGCCTGATAATGATACAGTGGCGTGCGTGTTGGAGTAGGGAACTCTGCGCGTTATAATAATCAAATATGACCTCTGAACTAGGGTTCTAGCGATTGATGAAAGTATCGTTAGAGCCCTAGTTTGTTAATAAGTTATAACTTCAAATACCTTCCTTGCTATGACTTAGTTCTAGAGTTCATGATAGATAGACTAGAGGTTTCAGGTACCTTTTTGAAGATACCAAATTAGGCTAAAATTTCTATAAGTTTACAGTTTAGAGAAGGTATTACTAAAATGGCGTAGAATTTATTAAGCATAATAGCTTAGTTTTACTTGGGAAAGGGGCGAGAAAATGCCCGTATTTGTGCAAAATCCGGACAGTACAGAAAAGGAAAAAATAAAAAATAGCCGCTGGGGCTACTTTGGTGGGAATACCTCGTCATGGGTTCCGATGACATAAAGCGTGTTAATCTGATCGTTTCCATCAGAGGATACTTCGATGATAATTCTTACCGACATATTAACACTGATTTCAAAGAAGTTATCCGTCCCCTGAATTTTTTTATAGCGTAAAGAGGGATGCCCGGGATCGGAGATAAATAACCCAATAGCTTTTTCTGCTTGTTTGGAAGCCTTTCGGTTGAGTTGTTTAAATTGTTTATCGAATTTCTGAGTGGATTTAAAGCGTCTGGTCATTGTTTAATACCGTCAAGAAATTCATTAATGGTTTTAAACTCGCGAACATTAGCGGAATCAACATCGTTTTTAGCTTCAATCATATCGTTTTGAGTAGCTTCGGACCAGAAGTACGCTTGGCTAGAAGGGACAACCTTCATTGGTTCAATGATAATTTTATTGTTATCTATCCGAATATCGAGTACATCACCTTCGTTAATATTGAGTTGCTCTCTGATATCTCTTGGAAGGCTTATAAGATTTCGTTTTTGAACGAAAATCTTATGGGAGGAAATTGACATGATTGTCACCCCTTTAGTAATTTATAACTACAGTATATGCGTAATAACGTAATAGCGCAATTATTTAGAAGAGTTGTAGTTATAATTTCTATGGCTCTTTTCGCTTTGGCAGAGGTGTTGCCAAACGATATAATTGAGTCTTTCCTTAGACCGTTGATATCAAAAGGTAATACATATGATATATGGCGCCGACCACCTTACCAATTGGCACACTTTGTTATTATGGTGGGATCCTTTCCTTATGTTGCGACATTTATTATTAGTAAAGCGATATTGAAGTTAAAAACTATCAAAAGCAACGAATACTGTTGAATTTGGGGGCGGCAACATCACCTAAAAGAGGGTTTGCGACATCGGTAAGAATGTGAATGTATTAACCCGGCGTCGCAAACACTCGGGACGTTATCTGCTATGCGGAGGTGACGCGGCCATCCTTGGCAGCTAGCAGAAATGCGGGATTAATTGATTTGGATTATCATTTTCACGGTCATATCTTATTTATTCACAAGAAAGTATTTAACGAGACTAAAAATGTAACTGGAGAGCATTGCAAATGTTAAGGGCACTATAAAGCTGTCCTTCTCTTTTAATCCAATATTGCATAGAAAACTTCTAATTTGGGTATGCTACCTATTTAGAGGCTGTCACTATGGCGATGATGTGGAGTACGGAGGGGGTTCTGGTGCGGGTTTTAGCATTTTTGCTCGCTGCGGCTATTTTGTTACTACTTAGCTTAGGATTAAAAGCTGAAGTTGATTTTCGATACCGACGTATCGAGGAGGAAGATCACATTGATATTCATTTCTCTGCCTTTCGTGGACTATGGCATACCCAATATCAAATTCCAACCCTGCAATTAGAATGGGAAAAAGGACCACAGATGCAAATCGAACAGGTTGCCAAAGGCAAAGGAGGGAAACGACAAGCAACGGTAAAAGCACGTTTTCGCTATCTGCGCAGAGGGTGGTTATACCATCTTTGGCTAAATGTGCCTCGTTTGTTGCGGTACATAAAGCGGGTGAAAAAACAATTTTATAGAGGAATTCATTGTAAGTCCATTAACTGGCGCATTGAAATTGGTTATCAAGATGCATCCCAGACGGCGATAGCGGCGGGGGCTTTTTGGACGATGTTTGGTTTTGCACTGGCACGCCTTTATTNNCGGTCGAGGCCCCTTGTCCAGCATTGGTTGTTATCCCACAATTTAAAAAAGAAGGTTTTTTATGTGATCTTCGATGCATATTTCAGTTAAGAATCGGTCATATTATTTTTATAGGGATAAATGTCTTGCGCACGTATAAGCGAGGTATAAGGGGGTAGAAGTATGGGGAATCATCCTATTGAATCCTTGATGAAAACGGCTATGGAAAGTATCCAGCAGATTGTGGATGTGAACACAATTGTTGGAGATCCGGTAGAAACTCCTGATGGATCCGTGATTATTCCAATATCACGGGTTTCTTGTGGTTTTGCAGCAGGTGGTAGTGAGTTTGCACCGCCAGAGGATAATAAAGAGAATGGGAATACAGGAGGAACACCCGCACCAGCTCCCCGGAGTGTCCGTACAACCTGTTGGGTTTTTAGTCGTTGGTAATGGAGCTATTCGACTTCTTCCTGTTGATGGGAATGCGGTCGTTGATCGGTTGATCGATACGGTTCCTGATTTATTAGATCGGCTTACAGGAATGTTTCAAAAGAAGAAGAGAACTTCGGATGACATTATCATTGCCCGAGACTAAGTGGATGTTAAACGTCCTAACTGAGTCATAACTGATGTAATCATAAGAACAAGCAAAAAGAACGGGATTAATCTCGTTCTTTTTTGGTTGTCCTTATCATACATTCTAGGCAGGGGGGTGAGAAATGGTTAATCTCATCTGGCTTTTAATGTTAGCGTCAGGAATTATTGTCTCTGCGCTCAATGGACACATCGAAAGTGTTACGACCTCTGCTCTTAAAGCGGCAGAACTGGGGGTTGAGGTGGCTCTGGAACTGATCGGCGTAATGAGTTTATGGTTAGGTCTCATGCGTTTGGCTGAGGATGCAGGTTTAATTAAGGGGATTGCCCGTTTATTTGGCCCTGCAATTCGGCGTTTGTTTCCATCCCTTAAGCCAGATAGTCCTGCACTCGGGGCTATTATCATGAATTTAAGTGCCAATATCTTAGGATTGGGCAACGCAGCAACCCCTTTTGGGCTGAAGGCCATGCAAGAACTTCAAAAGGAAAATCAGACACCTGAGGTTGCAAGCCCAGCAATGATTACTTTTCTGGCGTTAAATACCTCTTGTATTACGCTAATCCCAGCTACGATTATTGGAGTGCGTCTTAAAGCAAATTCCGCTAATCCAACGGAAATTATCGGCACAACCATCGTCGCAACTGGATGTGCCATGACAGTCGCCATTATCGTAGATTACCTTATTCGACGCAGGAGGTAAAAATGAACGTTATTGCTGAGGTTTCTCGTTGGGCAATTCCACTACTCTTATTGTTTGTCCCAATGCTTGCTTATTGGCGAAATGTCCCTGTCTATGAATCCTTCGTGGCCGGAGCGGAGGATGGGTTCAAAACTGGTGTGCGGATTTTGCCCTTCCTAATTGGAATGCTCGTGTCGATTAGAGTTTTCGTAGACTCCGGAGTACTCAATATTGTGTCTCATTGGTTACAGCCGCTCTTCGCACTTTTAGGCTTGGACCCTAATTTTGCTGCGATTATACCATTGGCGATTATGCGTCCCTTGAGTGGATCAGGGGCTTTGGGGGTGGCAACACAGCTTATCAATCAATATGGACCGGATTCCTTCATTGGACGTTTAGCGTCAACCCTCCAGGGGAGTACGGACACCACATTCTTTGTACTAACGGTGTATTTTGGCTCTGTAGGAATCAAAAAGTATCGTTACGCCCTTAAGTTAGGATTGCTGGCGGATCTCATTGGCTTAATCGTTTCTGTTTGGATTGTTACGAGGACATTTTACTAACATGTTTTATTGAACCATACTTTGTGCATACTAACCATGGACCGAAAGGGGGCCATTGTGTAGTATGCTTTATATCGTGTTACCTGCGTACAATGAGGATGAAGCGCTTCCTGACTTGCTCGCAGATATTGAACAAAACTGCGTATCCATTCCTCATCTGATTGTCGTTGTCAATGATGGGAGTACAGACCGTACTCAGGATGTCGTCCACAAATATTCCCTAATGCATAACAATGTACACGAAGTTAACCACACTCAAAACCAAGGACTTGGGGCAGCCTTAAACAGCGGTTTCCAGTATGTCTTGAACCTGAATAATCAAAATCGAGGCTTCCTACCAGAAAACGATGTTAATTTGAAGCAGGAAGATCCGGATATGGTCATAACGCTGGACGCTGATAATACCCAACCAGCAGACCGGATTCCCTTGCTTTATGAGAAGATTTGTACGGGGGCTGACCTTGTGATTGCTTCGCGTTATGTCCAAGGCGGGGAACAGCATGGGCTATCATTAGGTCGAAGGGTACTATCTTGGGGAGCCGGGAGAGTCATGCATTATTTTGTCCCCATCACAGGGGTGCGGGATTATTCCTGTGGTTACAGGGCTTATCGGCTTTCAATCTTGGCCGAAGGAACTCGACTATATGGCCCGAATATAATTCAGAGCCGGAATTTTTCAGGAATGGTTGAATTATTGTTAAAAGTTGCTCCCTTGGCAGAGCACGTGACAGAAGTCCCCTTAAAACTTCATTATGAACTTAAAAAAGGTGCCAGCAAAATGAGAATTGGGGCAACGATCTGGGGATATGTTCAGCTAATCTATCAGATGAAATGCCAAAGGTGGAGTACGGTAGAATGGGCCGAGGAATAAGGCGTTTACTCTTGTTTCTGATTCTGCTCGTGGCCTTGGGAGTCCGACTGCGAGGTATAACGAACCCATTGTTAGATGATCAAGCCTGGAGACAGGCTGATACGGCGAGTATATCGTCACATATGCTGGGGCATTTAACCGATATACCGAGCGTTTTCATGCCTCAGCTCAATTATGATGGGATTACACCGCAAAGGGTTGAATTGGAGTTTCCCTTTTTACCTTACCTTCTAGCTTGGACATGGACCCTGTTCGGCTGGGCAGATATTTGGGGACGGATCTGGTCGGTTGTCTTATCGTTAGTTACTGTGGGTGGAATCTATGAGTTAGGGCGGAAGCTGTTTACGGACCGCGCCGGGCTGTATGCGAGCGCTATTTATGCGTTAATGCCCTTATCAATCTATTATGGACGAGTTGTGATGCCTGAACCGATGGCTCAAGCTTGGAGTATTTGGGCCTTGGCGATGATCTGGAGATGGAGAACTGAGCAAAAGGAGGGAGGAAGTTGGAAAGTAGGATGGTTGATGGCAGGGGCAATCTTAGCCAAGCTTCCTCAACTGATGCTGTTTCCAGTTGCCTTAATGCTGGGATTTTGGCCACTAGAGCCAAAGCGGGTAGCTTCGCTTGTCCGCTATAGTATGATTGTGCTTATTCCACCGATGGTATATTATTTATGGGTACATTTTCATGTCTCGACTTCGAGTCAGTTTGTCTCTGGAATTTTGACTGGACAAGTTGCCAAGACTGGTAACTTGGATTGGAAACTATTAAGTAAAAATATTCACAGCGGATTTACAGATAGTATTCTCTTCCTTTCTGGAGTAGGTCTGTGTCGCCTGATTTTTTTCCGTTCTCCGGCGCGCTGGGCGCTCTTGGCTTGGGTTGGCATAGCTGTTCTATATATTGGGGTGGTTTGTGTTCGTATTCCCTTGGATTACTATTTAGTTCCGATTTTACCCCTTGCTGCCTTGTTAGGTGCTTATGCTCTTGATGGGATACCTTGGCTACCGGGAACAGTACTTAGCATTATGCTCTTGGTAGCGATCAACCGCGGTTCTTATACCTGCTTAACCCCAAAGTATCAGTGGGATCCGGAATACCTAAGCCAGGCAAGCTGGATTAAAAACCATACTTCAGCATCAAGTGTTCTTGTCCTCAGCGATCCACCACCGATGACATTTTATTATGCTCATCGCGTAGGGTTTCGTTTAACTAAGGTTGGGGATGAGGAAAATCCCTCTCAAATACTTCGAAGATTTCCTGGCGATTACTTTGTTCAACTCCCGCTAAGTGCCCAGCAAGAACTATTTTGGAAAAACGTACGGGCTAGATATCCGGAAATTGGACCGGGTATTTTTGATCTTAAAAACCCCAACCCAAATTAAAGACTTAAGGCACATTCAAGAAAATAACCAGTCAGTATGCCAGTCTATTTTGTGTCATCCTGCGTCGGTAAGTCCTCGGTAAGTCCTCCTAATAGCCCCGCTATGAGGGGAACTTACCTCCTTGTCTGACGCAAAATATCCATGGCATCTTTGACTTGTTATTTTCTTTCATATGCCNNAACGGAGATTCATGGAAAACGAGAACATGGTTCAAGATGAACGGGCTGCAGAACGTTTACAAAAGGTGCTGGCCCAAGCTGGTGTGGCCTCACGACGGCAGGCTGAACGACTTATTCTAGATGGTCGGGTGACGGTCAACGGAGATCGGGTTTCTGCTTTGGGGACCAAGGTCGAGATTCAAGACAAGATTGAAGTGGATGGGCATCCAGTTCAACGAACTGAGAGGTTGTATTATTATCTGCTCAATAAACCGGTCAGCGTCATTACGAGTGCTAGTGATCCTCAAGGACGCCCTACCGTAGTTGATTTAATGAAAGATGTTCCTGTGCGAGTTTATCCGGTCGGAAGGCTGGATTATGATACAGCAGGCTTATTGGTGCTTACTAACGATGGGGAATTAGCCCATCGGTTAATGCATCCCTCCTATGGAGCAGAGAAGACGTACCGGGTCTGGATACAAGGTGGCCCGATTGGGATCAATGCTCTCGAGAATTTACGCCAGGGGGTATCTCTCGCAGACGGAAACACCGCTCCGGCCAAAGTTGAGCGCGTGAGGGGTGTTTCCAAGGGCGGACAGCTAGAAGTCTTAGAGGTGACGATCCATGAAGGCAGGAATCGCCAAATCCGACGAATGTTTGCAGCTGTTGGATATTTAGTGGTTAAACTTGAACGAGTTAGTTTTGGACCGTTAACGCTGGAGAAGACCCTCCGTCCGGGAACTTATCGACCACTTACTGTAAAAGAAGTGCAAGGATTGCGTTCCCAAGTAGGACTATAAAGCTATCCTACCCAATTGGGTAAAGGGGATGCTCAATTTCTGTATTCCATTTCTCAATGTCCCTTCCGCCATAGTTACGTAAAGCGTTGGCCACGGAATTGATTTTTTCGTGGTTTGTTTGGATCAGAACGAGCCAATGTCCGGTACGCACTTCGTGTTCATAATGGCGCGCTCGGATTTCAGAAAGTCCATAGCTGAGAAGTACCTCGACAAGCCCGCGTCCCTGGGGTTGATGCATCAGTTGACTAGCCAGTGGGCCAGCGGCGACCACTTCACCAAGATTGGGTAGATTAAACGGTGGAGCTTGGACTAACCAGGCGTTAAATTTGTCTAAGTTAATTTCGCTGGGGTAATAAGCTAATTCATTGGCAATTTCCTCGCGGAATTCGCCTTGATGGATGTATTCAACTCGAACCAGGACCGATATCTTACTATTTGCTAGGGATTCTCCTTGAATCTCCTCAATTGCCTCTTTCGTTTGTTGAGGTCCTTTGAAAATGGCAATGGCTGTTTTTCTCATTGCGTTGATCCTCCTTCAAAAATTTTCTTTACTTTTTTATGATTGACGTTTTTTTAGTATGTCCACAAATTACATCCCTAAAGCAAGACTTTGCAGGAGAAAATCAAACAAATGGAGAATATTTTAGGCGATGCAAGAAAATATCCCTAGAAAACTGACTGGTTATTTTCTTGCATGTGCCTTATGACAAAATATAAAGTTTAATGCTTTAAGATAGAGAAACGGAGAGAGTGGATGATGAAAATTAGAATCGGGAATGAGCTCCTG
Organism: Candidatus Desulfosporosinus infrequens; assembly: GCA_900290375.1. GTDB lineage: Bacteria > Bacillota > Desulfitobacteriia > Desulfitobacteriales > Desulfitobacteriaceae > Desulfosporosinus > Desulfosporosinus infrequens. The sequence goes on along the minus strand of OMOF01000057.1, from coordinate 668 downwards.
ACAGAACACGTGCGTGTGCGGATTCGGTTAGATTTTCGTGGCGAATCGCGAAGCGGACGCTTTTTCTTTGGGAGCAAGAGTAAAGAACAAATAGCAGAAACTATGAGAGAACAGCAGGTTGCCTTATTGCGTAATATTCCTCTACAAGGAATTCTTATAGAAGATGTCGATTTGAGTCTTGATGTCTATGCGGTGAGTCAAGGGGATGGGCGACGTAATCATGAGGCGGCCTATGCGCCTATTATTTTGACCCTTCGGATCGAAAACTTAGATGATATGCTTCCTCTATTAATTAAACCTGAATTTCGTAAAGTTGAGTTTCTAAGCCCCGAAAGTATCTCGCTGCATCGATTGGACATGGAACGATTACTGTTCCGTTTAAGTCAATCGTTTCAGCAAGAGCTAAAAGTGCTCGAACAGAAATATTCGCGTTAAAATAAATGCTTACGTAGACTATTTAAAACTTAATTTGCGCTTTAATCAGCGAAGTATGCCTTGGTAACGGTTTCTTCGCTCTTTTTATGTACTAATCTTGATTCCGGTGAAAAATTATACCTCATTAATAAACCCTGATTTTACAGGCATTTTGGTGTTTTTGTAGGTATAAAATTACACCTACAAATTGAATTACGAATCATAATTTTTGCGACTATTCAGGTACTCAGTTA
>OMOF01000360.1 GCA_900290375.1 Candidatus Desulfosporosinus infrequens | reverse complement strand
GCAATATACACCACCAGGCGCAAGTTTCGTTCAATAAGAATATCACGAATCGACGGGTCCCCCATTTCTAAGCGTTCCAAAAGGATCCCTTCTTCATCCGAGTTGAGTGGTGGCGGAAGGGCTTCACTGCTTCCAACATAATAGATTCCACTTACTCCACAAACTTTCCGAATCAGCCTGAGCCATAGGTACCTGACCTTATCTTGAACATTCCTCCACCACGTCATTTATCCATCTCCACCTTTCTGCACATGTTCGGGGTGTATAAGAGCTTGGTACTCACCCGCTGAACTTAACACCTGCTTAACGAGTGCCACCGTTGCCTTGACCTGCCGAGATCCCTTTTTGTCAAAACACCTCACGTGCTCAGGTCTTATTCCCAGTAGCCAACTCTGACGATCAATTGCTTGAAAAGGGATGAAAACGATATGTTTCACTAAACTGGGATCGTTTTTCCATAGTAGGGGCCATGGGTCGGCATAATCTTGCCATGGAATATTTAAAAAGGATCGTATATTATCTGGCAAAGAAGTCACCGCAACTTCCTCTTCCATGAGAATAACTGGATACCCGGTCAACGGATCTCGCAAATGATTCCCAGTGTCCAATAACGCTTTAAGGCAGACAACCCCACGTTCTTCAGTGCCAAAGTCAATTTCCAAGTCAAAAATAATTTGCTCCAGCACTGAATTTCTTTCCTGCCACCGCTGCCAAAGACGCTGTAGAAACCACCAGCATAATGCACCCAACGGTAGGATCCAAAGATTGTTTAAGGCCAACGAAAAAAGGCCGTTACCTAATTCATTATCAAATTGCACCCACCCCCATGAGGCATACACAAATCCACCAAGCCCTGCCGAAAGAAGCCAAAACCCAACCAATGCCTTAAGAAACATGTACCGTCTCCGGGTGGGAAAAGCGGCCCCAACCATTAGAAACGGAATAACCCATTTGCTTAGCGTGGTCCATGGTGGAGTGGCGTAACAGGCTAAGAGCACCGGAATTTCGCCCAGCAGGACTCCGGCCAAGATTCCCTTTGGCCGAACCGGGAGGTGAATGAGCTTGCTCGTAAGCACGAGAATAAGAGCGTCCATCCCTCCGTTAATCAGAAGATCCAAATCAAGATAAGTCTCTACTACGCCCATCAGGTCCATCCTTTCCACACGCTTCTCACAAAATTATACCTAATGAAGCATGTAAAACCTGTCGCTTTCCGTGGGTCAGGATGGGATTTTTTAGGAGAACAAAAGAGGTGTACTACAGGGTTTCTTTGAGGAAACACAAGGGTCGACAGGATATGTAAAATTATTCGTTAGCTGACTCAACACCGAACATTTTGTGAGGTAAAGAAAACACCTGGCCAAGCAAAGACTGTCTGTCTTTGCTTGGCCAGGTGTTATGCGCCCCTCTCTAGCAATTATCCTAATTTATCCAGAACTTGGAGTAAACGCTCTTCGGTAAAGGGTTTGACGAGATAGTTTTTAGCTCCACTACTGATGGCCTCTTTTACCATTCCCTCCTGACCCAAGGCTGTCACCATAATGACTTTAGCATTAGGGTCCATTGCTTTAATCTTCTTTAAAGCCTCAATTCCTGTCATTTCTGGCATCGTGATATCCATAGTGACTATATCCGGCTGCAATTCCGAATATAATTCGACAGCCATGGCCCCATTAGCGGCTTCCCCGCTCACCTCATAACTAGAATTCTCCAACATTTTTTTAATCGTCATCCTCATGAATATCGCATCGTCAACAATAAGTACCTTCTTCATAATTCTCACCTCCATTATCATCGAGCCTTATTTGAAATTCCCGCGCATACTCTCCCACCAGCGATTAAGTTTTTCCTCATTAATCTTGACGATCTTGCTGACGTCTTTAAAATCTTTAAACGGTTTCAATATGTAGTCACTCGCTCCCTTTTCCAAACTGCGCATGGTGATCTCCATAGTAGAATAACCGGTCATCATGATCACTTGGGCCAAAGGATCAAACTCTTTAATGCGGGTCAGCAACTCAAGTCCATTCATTTCCGGCATCACGATATCGGACAAAATAATATGATATTTAGACCCCTTTATCATTTCTAAAGCAACAATTGGGGAATTAGCTGTTTGCACTTTATAGCCATCCAACCTTAACAACTGCGCTAAAGCAATCAGGATTTCTTCTTCATCATCGATAATCAAGATTTGTAGTTCTGGGTACAAAGACAAAGTGATCCCTCCCTGTTTAATTATTGGTTCTAGCCAAATGAGGCGTGGAAAGCATTCGGAAAGATGCGCAATCCCTTGGCAAATAAAGCGCTTGCTTCTAGGACATTGACCTGTCTGCGTGTATTCGCGCCAGAGGAGACTAAAGCCAGACGCGCACACTTCAGACTAAGGCTAGCTGCTAAATTTTGCAAGATTAGGATATCTGCAGGTTCGAGAACTCTCATTTGACTGAGATCAAGCACTGCCAGCTGTGGCTCTTCCTCATTCATCGCTAGTCGTTCCTTGAAAATCGACGTAGAAAGTGTGACTTTTTCTGCCATCGTCTCCGTATAGAAATATACTTTGTTGCATAAAACATCATAAACTGATTCCCAAAACCCTTGGAGGATACATGTCGCCATATTTTCTCGATCCTTGCGGGCCATTTTGGTCGTTTGGTCTAATAACCTGATCTGACGCTGCCACCCGGCTAGTCCTCCCGGAAACCAACTCTCCGTGGCTACCTCCGTTTTATTGCCATAAATATCCAATGCTCGAATCAAGGCCGAGGCTTCGACCTGTGAATACTCATCTTGTCGAAATTCTTTGAGAAGTCGAGTGACGATCTGTTCAAATTGCCTTACCTCATGAGCAGTCGGTAACTGCATTTTGTCAGGTGCGTTGAGGCTAAGGCCCTTGTCCAAACTCACAAGCACGATTTCTGAAATATCCCCTACATCACAAGTCTTGCGTATGATCTCATCCGTCTCATCTGTACTCAACACGATCGCCAATTCGTCCTGAGCGAAACTGTTTCCCGGCATCTCCAAACCCTCTAAACTGGGAAGTGAATAGACAACCTTCCCAATCTCACTCAAGAGCTCCAACAGCAAAAACTGTCGAAGCTGCGGCATGATCGAATCGACCTCCATCTGCACATGAATGTAGACTAAGCGTTTACCAACAAAATCACTGCTCCCTGCCGAGACTGGCAGCAAAGGCACAACCTTTTCGGGCAAAAGCTCAGGTTGATGAATACGTGCAATTTTTGCAATCAATTTCTTCTTCCGCTCAAAATCCTGAGTGGTTATAATTTCTCCGCTCCTTACATATTGAAGCTGGGTTTCCATCAATTCTAAGGCTTCTAACATTAGTGTCGTAATTCCCTCATCCGCACTCAGTTCCCCTGAACGGAGCGGCCCCAGCAAGTCTTCCATATGGTGTGAAAGTTCAGCTAGTTCTTCAAGACCCAAAAACTGACTACCGCCCTTAATGCTATGAACCACTCTAAAAACATGATTAATCCGGGCCAGCGACTCGTTGGGTTGATCCTCAACCAATAACAAATTGGTAGCTTCTAGGAGCATGTCCTCCGTTTCAATTATAAACACGCTCTTCAATTCATCATCCATCCCTAATCCCTCCCTTCCCGTTTACCCCCTTGCCAGGCGAAAGAATTCACTTAGCCTCCGCTTTATATTTCGGAAGACGCAAGATAATCGTCGTTCCTTGACCAAGATCACTCACGAAAGCAATATGTCCACCATGTTCCTTGACGATACCATGGACAATTGAAAGGCCAAGCCCCAGGCCTTGAGGGTCCTTAGAATAAAACGGTTCAAAGATATGGGGCAGGACTTTGCTGTCTATTCCACACCCATTATCATGGATCTCCGCAATGACCCAGCCCTGCTTACCCTCTTCCTGCCGAACAGAAATTTGGATTTGGCCGTTACTTTCGTCGGCTTTCTTAATCGCTCTCATAGCATTTTGCAAGAAATTAACAAACACTTGCTCTAACTGCTGATAGCTTCCATAAACCCTACCCTCGGAGATTTCCTGACAAGCAAAGGTAATCTCACTGGCAGCAGCTCGATCGCTGGAAATGAGCATCCAGGCCGAGCTAATCACCTCAGTCAGATTAACTTCTTTGCGTTCCACAGGTTGTTGGCGAGAAAAGCATTTCAGNNAACCCCGGACAAGCTGGCTTTCAGGGCCCGTCCTAAATCAAGAAATAGATCAGCAGTCACGGTGTGTTCCTTGCTTTCCAACAAATCATGATACCGCTTTATAAGTTCTAAATTCATACGCATAAATGTCAACGGATTGTTAATTTCATGCGCCACACCA
>OMOF01000161.1 GCA_900290375.1 Candidatus Desulfosporosinus infrequens | reverse complement strand
AATCGCTACTGGTACAATAAACATTAGCAACGATTTGATTTCTGCTGTAAAACCACCTAATGCTTGGCAGACACCCGCCAAGGTAGGAAGAACGTGTAATGAATCAGGAGCATGAACACTTAATACCCAAGGGACCAACATACTTCCTACTGAAGTACTTAAATTAATTATCGAAGCGTACAGACAAAATAGGATCGGGGCTTGAACTACGAGCAACAACGCAGATAGAAAAGTGTTCACCTTATATTTAGAGGCGATCTTCAATAATTCTTTATCAATCTTTTCCGTCTGATTCTTGAATTTAGTGGTTAAAAAAGACTTGACCTGATTAAGATTAGACGTTGTGAATTGATCTTTATGTTGTTTTGCGGATAAAGGAATGAGACATAACCTTATCACCAAGGTTACTAGAATCACAGCGATAAACCAATCCCCGGTCAAACCAATAAATTTTGTCAATAAGATAGTAAATGAAGAACTAAAAATACTCATGATTTTCCTCCTTAGTTTTTATGACTATAAACTAAGGAGAAGATGTGGCGGATCATCATCAGTATCAATCTTAATCATTCTTCGAACAATCAAATACTTATTTGCTAAAATAGTCAACCCATTTGAGATAAGTCGTGAAATACCAATGTTCTTGCTCTCTGATGCTTTAAAACAATGGACACCACGTTTAATGAAGGTAAAACCTAGCCAAGATAAAGCCAGTAGGATTGTAACGTTGAAAAGTAGTAATAACCAAACATGATTATCTATCGGCACTGGCTCACCTCCAAAAACAATTTATTTAAATAATTATATACTCACTATCAAACGTTCACAAGTTAATTAATACGTCTATTTAATACGTAATTATGCGCTAGGAGATACCGATTGAGCCCGATACCCCAATTGAATTAAAGTATCCGGTTGTTTTCCATGCGCTTCCAGTCAATCAGATACCCACTGGGCTAACAATTGTCAAATAGAGNNGCCATAAATCGCTTTTGCAAAGCCGCCCAATCTGCATCAATCCAGAGTGTCCACTTTTGCAAGCGGTAGAAAAAGTGTCAAGGGATAAAACCCACCCTATCATCCCGCTGCTTACCCGAATGGAGAAACCCTACGGCAACCATAGCATGCAGCTGTCCGCAAGGACAAGTACCGAAGTAGTAACTAAAGTTCCCTTAAAACTATACGGCGCAGGGATGAAACGTAGGCTATGCCATTCTGGTTATCACCAGTTAATAATTATCCCCAGTCAGACCCGCGTTTGAAAAGGTCAAATAGCAAAAATCCCATAGAATCAATTAGTTTTATGAAAAGCGGGGTTTTCAACTGGGGATAATCATTTCCTGTTTATTTAGCCAGACCTTTGAGACGTTTCAGAATATCAGGGTCTTTCCACGATGATACACATTCTTCTTCAGGTGTATCCTTAAAAATCAGCTTCCCAGCTTCTTCCACAGCCTTACTCATTGCTTCTGAACCAATATCAAGATAAGCTTCCGTCGTTTGAATGGATTCATGTCCTAGAAACCTCTGGATGACAGGAAGGCTGGCGCCATTTAAAAGCATATGGGCAGCTTTNNTGAGGTTTCTTTTTCCGATGCGGCTTTTGCATACTTTTTGAGGATATAATCACTCCCGGAATCCGATATCCTATCTCCACATCGATTTTTAAACATGGCACCTTTTTCAAGATTGAATTTACGCTTATACTCTTTGATTAATTTAACTGTATGCTTTGTCAGGTAGATTCTCCGGTACTTGGAGCCCTTGCCAAAGACAATGACTGAATTCTCTTTTCCAAAGGAAAAGTCTTCCACATTCATTCTTACGGTTTCATCCACTCTTGCAGCGGTATCATACATGACGCTGATGAGGATATAGTGTTTGAATCCATCATTTTTTGAGATAGTTATAGCTTCCAGTACCGCCTGATATTCTTCAATGGTAAGAAAATCCTTTTTAGGCTTAGCTGCCTTTTTGTTTTTGATTTTCTTTGCCTCCACATAAGCATTCATGTAAACAGGATTGATTTCTGATGCATAAGCCAGAAATGCCACAATACCCGCCCTGCGCAGATTCCTGGTTGTGACAGATACCTTTCTCTCTGTTTCAAGATAGGAAAGGAAAAATTTAATGTTTTCCTTATTAAAATGGGTCATATCGATATTCTGAATTCCGACATTACGGGTATCCCTCAGCCATAGGATGTATTGTTCCAGAGAGGTGTAATAAGTCCGGAGCGTTTCCGGAGACATGCCAGCTTCTTCCTTTATATAAGATACCACATAGTGTTCCAACATACCTGGAAAAGGCTTATTCATCTAAATCACCTGCCTTTTCATCAAAAACAGATGCTACAAATGATGTATAATCCTCCATCTTTTCCAGAATGTTCTGAAACAGTTCTCCCGTAAGCCATAAATAATCCTGTGTGCAGTAAATAGACTGGTGCCCCAAATACACAGAAAGTGACATAAGGTGCACATTAATGTCACCAGGAAGCATTGACAGTTTTTGCAGAGAATGTACTGCAAATGTTACTCTGAGATCATGCATTCGTGGTCCGAACCCTTTCCCTTTATGCTCAATACCTACTGCATTAAGAAAACGACGGAAATAGAAGTAAGACCTTGTTAATGACACACGACCTTCTCTGTAGTTGGAACCGCTGTCAAAAAAGTAAACTCCTGATGTTTTACAGACTTGTGATTTCTTAAGATACTTTTGACAGGCCTCTGCAAGTGAGGCGGAAATGGTGACAATTCTATGATTATCATTTTTTGCATGCTTTATATGGATGAGCCTTTGATCTAGCTTCACTTCTTCCGGCTTTAGGTTAAGTACTTCAGAAATACGCATGCCAGTACAGTAAAGCGTCGTAAAGATACATGACATACAGTTGACCATGTTCGGTGTGCGGGTATATTCCTGCTTTGGCTGGTAATGATTCGCTTCATAAAGCAGCCTTGCGACCTCATCATGAGAAAAGACATAAGGAACAAAGGTTTTTTGTCCTCTCTTTACCCGGGAAGGTACAATGTAGACATCCTGTATTTTTAGAACCGCTGCCAGCTATCTGCCATAAGACCGGATGATGGATGCCTTTCGGACTAGCGTTGAATTCTTTTCATCCGGTCCAAGGGTAAGAAAGCTAATAACGGTATCCTGTTTTAAACAGATCTCCGGCTCTGGACAGGCAATACAGTGTTTGTCAAACAATGACATCACCGGTAAAAATGATTCTGAAACGCATCCGCTGGCATTCACCTTATATTCCGCAAATGAGGCAATAGTCCCTGCAAGATAGCTATGAAAACGGGTACCGTCACAGACATATACCTTATTCATAAGACGGCACCTCCAACTCGCACAGACGCAGATGGCTCAGGTCGACTTTTGTATAAATTCTGGTTGTATCCACGGAGGCATGGCCAAGCGTTTTGGAGATTTCAAAAATGCTGGAATCATTGGAAAGCATATTTGAAGCCAGGGAATGCCGAAGGCAGTGGCTGCCATGCTTTCTGCCATTAATGATGATACCTGAATTGACAAAGGCATTAAAAACAATGGATGAAATGGTTGCGGATGAGCCGATTTCTTTTCCGTTGTTCTTAAGAAAGATGGTTTCATAATCCGATAACGGTCTTTCATTCAGCAGATAGTCGGTCAGGGCATTACCAGTATGGACTGTAAGCTTATGCGTCAGCTGCTGTAAGGTTTTTGATTGGATAATACAGATCATTTCATTTTCCCAGTCAATATCGGATAACTTCAATTTAATGATGTCACCGGCACGGAAGCCATAAACTGCAATCAGAACAGCTATGGCATAATTGCGTTTTTTGTTCGGGCTGTCCTGGCTTTTGATGTATTCAAGTACCTGGAAAATTTCATCAGGTGTATAGACAGATGGAACTTCCGTGTAAGAGCGCAGCTTATTTGATGGAAACAACGAACTGTAGTCGAGTTTGATAAAGCCCATTTCATAGCAGTAACAGAGAAACCGTTTTATCACTTTCAATTTAGACTTTACAGTTTGTTTGGAGTTGCTTCCAAGTGCCATAAAATAACGTAGTATCTGGTTATCACAGATATAGGTTAATGGACAGCTGATTAAATAATTGTGAATCGTGTTAAAGCTGTACTTCAGAGACGATCTGCTGTAGCCAAGATCTTTATCTACGTAGCTGATGTACTGGCTTAAGCAGTCATTTTCAAATCCTGGCAGATTTATCCTGACAATTGCAGAGGCCATTGATGAACTTGGAAACTGCCCAAAATCATAATAATGGATTAAGGAATGAAATGCGTGCTGAATACGGTATTTCTTCAGGGGCAGAATGGAAAGATCAACTGTGAGCAGGTTTTCACCACATTTTTCTATAAGGTATTTAGCAACAGTCTGATAGTTAAATTCAGCGTCAGCACCTGCAGTTTTGAGAAGACCATTCCAGTGACGTTTGAAATTAACGTAGATGGTTGAAGCTGTAAAATGCTGGACTTCCAAACATACACATGCGTTGTCAACGAGTTTTGAGATATTCAATATAATCATCCTCCTATGAAATTTCAGTATTAAAACTGATAAATTCATTATGAGAGGATATGATTATTCCTAGTTGCGATTTAAATATATCTTGCTACATGCTGATATATACAGGCTTTGAAGAATCAGCTATAGTATTTCAAGTCATAACTCGTGGTAATCATAGACTGGTGATAACTCGGATTACCACCAGCTGGCGGTAATCCGAGGTTATTCTAACAACCCATTAGCAAACTTAAGTCTACATCCGTTGGGGCAGTTGGGATGCTACGACCCCAAAGCAGTAGTCCACTCAAAGCCCAAACGATAGGGTTGAGGAGAGATGATTTACCTGTACCATTTACTCCTGTTATCAAATAAGAATCCGTGGTGAACTCAAACAAAAATTCAGGACCTCCAAGCAGCTGCGTGCCGTCTGCGTCTCAAAAGAATCCCTTTGGACTGCCGGCTAAGATCCCTGGGCCGGCAGTCCAAATCCTCTTTCCCTATTCAGAATCACGGTTTTCATCTCGAATGGTCATGACTTTGAGCCCAGGAAACGGCTCTCCATCCATGAATTCCTCTTCTCCCTCCTGCTGTGCTTTTAAAAGGATATCCATGGCATCTGCAACTTTAGCCGCAAGCTGAAAATACATCATTTTATAATCCGGCATCCTATTATCCCCCCTATTTCAAGCAGCGGCAAGGCTCCGGGTCATGACCCGGTCCTGCCGTCTG
>OMOF01000159.1 GCA_900290375.1 Candidatus Desulfosporosinus infrequens | reverse complement strand
TAACCTTGTTTTTGATGATCATTATTGTTAGGGCAGCAATGATGCTTGTATCGTCAAGGGAATATTTGCTATGGGCGATTCCAGTGATTGCAGTTAGCATGCTAGATATTTATTTTTTAACGCGCAGTTTGTTACGGGAACCCAAAAAGATCGATACGAGGTTGTCAACGGTTGTCATTAGCATTGGGGCGACTTTTGGTTTTAGTCTTGTGGCCATTGGGATAGGAGATCCAGCAATAGATGTACCCTATATACAAGTTTTGCAAAAGGTGGGAAAAGTTCTGGCGATCCTACCTTACCCCTTCGTGATATGGGCACTTTTTTGTCTCAAAGATTGTCTTACCGTGGTGCCTGAGGCTCATACGGTAGTAGCCAATGGAATCTATAAGTATTCGAGGCATCCTCTGTATGTCTGTTATATTGTGTGGGCAATTGGAAATATCATGATGTTTCCTACGTTATCAATGTTGATTGGTTCGACTGCGCAAATCATATTCTTGGTCGTGAGATTGCGTCTTGAAGAACGGTTACTCATCGAGATTTTTCCAGAGTATCAGGAGTATTTTAACAGGACAGGATTTTTGGGAAAAAGGTAGGAAAAATAGCCTACTTCCGCCCTTGAAAGGGGCTACTTTCTTCCTACTTTTAGATCGCAAAAGATAGGAAGAAGCGCCTATTGAAGTCGATTTCCAATCTGCTATACTTGAAGTAAGGAAAGACAAATAACAGCAAGTAACTACAAGGGAAAAAGGTTGTAGCAGAAATAAAGGGAGGAATTGTCATGTTAACAATGCAAATGCTAAATGGGATGTTACGGAATGAAAAAGGACAAGGCATGGTGGAATACGGACTGATTTTAGCTCTGATTGCAGTAGTGGTAATTGGTGTCATGACAACGATGGGGACTGATCTTAAGACGATGTTTACAACGGTTTCTACGAGTTTATAGGCAATATATAAAAGCGAATAGATTAGAATTTCTTTGTTAAAGTATGAAGGCTTTTGCCTACTCTAGAGACTTGGCACTTGCCAAGTCTTTTTTATTATAGGGGGTGCAGACACATGCTCTGGCAGACTTGCTATCTAAGAAATAATCGCGGGCAGGCTTTAGTAGAGTTTGCCCTCATATTACCAGTGCTACTTTTTTTGGTAGTTGGCGTCATGGAGTTTGGTTTAGTGATTAATCAATACATGGTGGTTACAGAGGCAGCGCGGGAAGGTGCAAGGTCGGCGGCGCTAGGGGGTAGTGATGCAACG
>OMOF01000503.1 GCA_900290375.1 Candidatus Desulfosporosinus infrequens | reverse complement strand
CTGGGGAGCTGTCAGCTTCATCGCCAACGTTCCACCGTTTGCCCCTAGGGCAGCTCCTAGCACAGTTTGAAAATCAACATCTGAACGTTTAAAGTTCGGAGTATCAATATTAGCGATATTATTCGATAACACTTGTTGCCTCAAACTTGAAGCCTCCAGCCCTTTCTGCAGAACGTTTAGAATTGGACCATCTAACCAACCAGCCATTCACCCTACCTCCTTATGGAATTAGCGAGACTCCACATTTGGTCAGCATTCGACACCATATTAGCATTAAGCTGATAAGCTCGCTGGACCTGAATTAGATCCACCATTGAGGTGGCTAAATTTACATTAGATTGTTCGAGAGATTGGCCGCGAACCGTTCCTAAAACTAGGTTTCCGCTGGTAGTACCCGGTAACCCAACTTGGGGAGCTCCTGAATTCGCACTAGGTATAAAGATATTATCTCCCTGATTTTGTAAGCCTTCAGGATTTTGAAACCCTGCCAAGGAGATCTGCCCAAGGGTCTTGGTGGCGCCATTGACGGTCCCGCTAAGATCACCGTTAGCAGCCACTGCCAAATCAGTCGCTCCGGTGGGAATGGAGATATTTGGTTGGACAACATTTCCTCGCAAATCTGTAAGTTGTCCCGTACCATTTACTTGCATAGCCCCTACCCGGGTATACCCTGTCGTTCCATCCGCTAACTGAACTTGGAAGAAGCCGTTTCCGTTGATCCCCAAATCTAAAGGACGACTTGTGGGAGCCAAGACCCCTTGTTGAAAATCTGTACCAATGGCATTATATAAGACACCCGATCCCACACTCAGATTCCCGCCCGTTGTACCCCCTGGGTTAGCATTTCCAGAGCGCACCACCGTCGACAGAGCTTCAGCAAAATCCATTTGATTCGCTTTAAAACCAGGCGTTTCTACATTAGCCATGTTATTGCCCAGTGTATCCAACGCGTCCTGCTGAGCACGGATTCCCGTCGCAGCGGTTCCTAGTAGGCGCATGAGGCTATCCCTCCGTTATTAACAAATTAGCATAGGCACATTC
>OMOF01000357.1 GCA_900290375.1 Candidatus Desulfosporosinus infrequens | reverse complement strand
TCCCCTCTCTTTTATCATGTGTCTTTTTTCTCTAGGCGGAACCAAGAACCTATAATTTGATACATAACTCTATCAGCCATATTGGTTTTCTTTTTCCGCCTCCTTCTATCTTGTATTTTTTAGACATTGCGCAATATCTAAAAGCATACCAACAGGCTATGAGTAGGAGTATCCTCCTTAAAAAGGAAGGTTCATCCCACCTGTGGTAGACCTTAGACCCGCCTAAAAGTGGAGAAATTACTAACAGACCTACCTTCACGATTTGTTTCGAGAAGATCTCAGCTGCATGTCCGCTTAGTTCGCCCATATCTCTAAACCTTACGGACGATTCCTATAGTTACTAGCCCCCACCTTTTTCGACAATATATTTATAATTACTTTGTTGTCGACTTGCGAAGTGGGTATGTTGCAATAATACTGTAATAATTGACATAATTCTACATGTAAGATATTCATATACTAGTCGATATCTGGAAATTACACTCCAACAATAGGCAACCTCTATGTTGAACGCTCAGCAAAGATACAAGTCAGATAGAAAGTCTTCGCCGTATCTGTGTCATGTACAATAAAGCTTTTTAGGAAAAATCCCACATGTTTATCGAACAGTGTTTCTGCTGCTGAGCGACATAAGAGTCTGACTTCTACTTAAAAAGCTCATGTTCTTTAAAAAGAAACATGAGCCTTTTAAACTTAGCTTATTAAATGAAGATCATGAAATGAGAAATTAACTCCCAATATGGAAGGTTAGGAGATCATTAGTTAATAAATTTATTATATTTAATATTAATTATGGTGATAAGTTCAAACTATAGAATTGCGGCAGGTAAAATGCTATTCTGGAAATCAATATACCACAATATTACATTCACCTATTATAAACAATTTTTGTAAGATATTTTGCATGGACATAGCCTAACCCACTACATATAATAGAGATATCCCTTGAGAAGACAAACTTTTTCTTAGAAAGGGGATGTTCTATGACAAAAAATTAAGATTATATTAAATGGGGTCCCTCTTTGTTTAAATGTTTTAAAGGACCTTGTATCTACCCAATGGACAGAATTTATAAAAATAGCGCACATAATAAGGGTACCCCAATATTAGATAGTTACTACAGAAATTTTTGATCATTTGCGATGGATAGTTCCTAATATACGTTTAAACTGAGCCTTTGATTATTGCCATTCCTACACCACCTAAACTAGCTACTGCTTTTATATTGTTCTTTTTAATGTTGTAGAAATCTCTCTTTATACCATATGTTTATAGTTTGGTCTTGAACTATGAACATATGGTTCTTTTCTTATTTATACCTACTATTTATTCGAGAATTCTCTTTTGTTGCTGTAAGTTTTTCATTGATCATGTAGTGAAACAATTGCTAATCCGATTCCCATTGGGCTAGATTCTACAATTAAACCAGCACCGCCACAATCCGCCAACACACCATTGAGATAGCACATATTAATATCTTGAGTGTCTTCCATTACTTGCCTCGGAAATATTACCTAAATTCGGGAACAATAACATGGAATAAACCCGAAGGAGGCGAGAGAATAGTGAAAAGACATTTTTATCCAACTGTTACCTTATTGATCGCGATTTTGTTATTTACGGGATGTACATCTTTAACGAAAGATACATCTCCTAAAATCGCAAATGCTAACACACCCGACCTTACTGGCGGTTCAGAATTACAGAACCGTACTGGTGAGCATCCATATAGGGTCAATGATGTAGTCTTTTTCGAAGGATCAAGTACACGGAAGCTAGCGGCTTTAACATTCGACGATGGGCCGGACGTGTATTATACAACTAAAATCTTAGATATCTTAGGTAACAACAAAATTAAAGCTACTTTCTTTATTGTTGGTCAACGTGCAGAAAAACACCCGGAAATGATAAAACGTATTTTTGATAATGGCCACTCTATTGGAAATCATTCATGGGATCACCCTGATTTAAATAAACTTACCCCTGAGCAAGTTAAAACTGAAGTCGAAGAAACAGATAAGATTTTGTCATCAATCACAGGTCTTCACACTCATCTATTTCGGCCTCCGTACGGTGCAGCTTCTCAAAATGTTGTCAACGAATTAGCTTCAATGGACTACAAAATAATTGACTGGTCGGTAGATACCCGTGACTGGGCCGGAACATCGCCGGCTACAATAATGGAACATGTGAAGAAGGAATTTAAATCTGGCGGTATTATATTAGAGCACTGTGCCGGTGGTAAAAATGAAAATTTAGATAATACAGTTAAGGCGCTGCCGAAAATAATTTCTTATCTTAAAGGACAAGGTTATACCTTCGTAACTATTCCAGAATTGCTTGGATTATCTACATAAAAGTTGCCAAAATGTTTAGTCCGCAGGAAATATTCGTTTATCGAGGATTTAAATGTGTTAAAAGGAGAAAAACAAGGGCAGCTAAAAATAGCTGCTCTTTTTACTACCCTTTACCATATGCTTCCGGAACTGATTTGAATTCAATACACTCACTCCTATCTTTTAATATACTCTTTCTGCTTTTGAATTGGAGGAATAGCTGGTCGTATCGCGAATTACCATTTGTGAACACATATGGAGAGTGATTTTTTGAAAAGTCAGAACAATCTAACCACCCTACTGATAAATAAGAAATATACGAGACGAAGCATTCTAGGATTAGGACTATTAGGAACGCTTTTTTTAGCAGGTGGATTTACCCCTTCAGGTAAATTTCTAACCGAGCACTTAGCGGAAGAGTTTGAGCATCAAACAACCAAAGCCAGACTTCACCCTACTCCCGAAAAGTGGTCAGACAACGAAGTTACAGTAGCTTGGCTTGGACATGCCAGCTTTTTAATTAACTTTTTCGGAACAAAGATCCTTATCGACCCGGCATTAGGTTCTCGTATTGGCATTACTCCCATTGGTGACCAAACTATTGGGCCAAGACGTTATATATCTGCAGCATTAACTAGCGGTGAAGTTGGTCCTGTCGATCTGTTACTTCTCTCTCATGCCCACACCGATCATTTTGACTATCCTACTTTGCGTCAGTTGCAGTCGCCAACCACGATTGCTGTTACTGCACAAAATACAACTTCTCTATGGCAGGGCATGAAATTCCACTCCATAGAGGAAATGCATTGGGGAGATAGCAAGTCTTTAGCGGGGATTAATGTGAAAGCCATTGAAGGAAAACACTGGGGAGCCCGTTTACCTTGGTACAAAGGAATGGAGGCTAACACCCTACTCCTATCAAAAAACGGCGTCAACATTCTATTTGGTGGAGATACAGGGTATACAGATCTGATTAGGCAACAACTTAATGGGGTACCCATTGACCTGGCGATAATGGGCATTGCCGCCTATTCTCCTAAATCCTTCGAGGCTAGACATGCCACTCCTGAACAAGCATGGAAAATGGCTGAGGAGATGTCTGCTAGATGGATTATTCCAATGCACTGGGGAGCGTTTAAACTATCCAACGAGCCAATGGATGAACCAATCACCCGCTTCCGTCAGGTTGCCGCCGGTCAAATGGAAAAGGTGGCTATTCAGGAAGTTGGAGCTACTTGGATACTGCCACATTGATGGGGTGCATAAACCCCTTTATTCTGTCGCTTTCTTCATGCAACTCAATCCCCACCAAAATGATAAAATGACGAGCCCGACAAGCAAAACATACGCATGCCAGACCACCGCGTTTGAGATGTCACCGTTGAATATGGCGCGGGAAGCATCCACCACATATTTCAACGGATTAAACATACTGATATTTTTTAGCCACGCTGGTGCGAGGGTGAGCGGTAGCAAAACACCCGAAAGCAATAATAAAGGTTGCGAAAAAAAGTTTAAAATGGGTCCCAAAGCGTCTTCTGACTTTACCGTCAGCGCTAATGCGTAGGAAACTGGAGCCATGCAAAGACCGATCAAAATCATTATAAACAAAGTCAATATTATGCCGAGCGGTGAAATGGAAAGTCCTAGCGGTAGGGCAAGCAGAATCACGATAATTGTCTGCGCAATCAGTGTGACAACGTCACGTATAACAAGCCCAAGAAGTAGTGCCAGTCTGCTAGCCGTTGTGACGCGCAGTCGCTCTATAACCCCCGACCGCATATAATCGATCATACCGAAACCAACGAACATCACTCCAAATAGGCTTACCATCACAAGCAGGCCAGGGGTAAACATATTGATAGAGCTCACCTTGCCATCACCAGTCACGCCAACCACATTTTTTAACAATGGTGCAAAAAGATAAAGGTAGCAAATCGGTTGAAATAAGGCTGCAAGAATCCAAAAAGGATTTCGGATGAGTAGCTTTTCATAATGGATAAATAGAACCCAAGTTTCTCTGATAATTCTCATTGTCCCAGCACCTTTGCCGTTTCATTACGCATTGAATACCCTGTTTTCCTCAAAAATACTTCATCCAGCGAAGGCCTGTTCATCTCCACGGTTTTAATAGGTATTTTTGCCTCGACTAATAGAGGCAATATCTCTGGCAAGGCCTTCTCCCCAGCCTCCACATACAATTTCATAGTATTTTCCATCGTCAAGGTCTCCTTTATATCACTGCGCGTCCTCAGCAGTGACTTGGCCTGGTCAAAATAGATCTGATCCATGCCGATCACGATGATATCACCTGCAATTTGCCGTTTTAGCTCCAGAGCCGTTCCTTCCGCCACCACTACACCGTGATCCATGATGCAGATAGTGTTGCACAGTGAATCCGCTTCCTCCAGATAGTGAGTTGTCAGAAATACAGTGATTCCTTTGTCCTGCAAGATTTTAATTTGATTCCAGAAAGTGGAGCGCGACGTCGGGTCAAGCCCCGTGGTTGGCTCATCTAAAAATAATAGCATTGGATTGTGCATAATCCCCATTCCTAAATCTATATGACGACGTTGCCCTCCGGAATAGGTCAAAACCTTGCGGTGGCAATATTCCTCCATTTCGAAAGACTTGATAAGCTGATCTGCATTTTCTATTGCCGTAGATTTGGATAGACCGTATAATCTCCCCTGCAAAACGAGGTTTTCATACCCTGTCGCAAATTCGTAGCAACCTCCTTTCTGGCTTACATATCCTATTTTTTGACGAATCTGTTTGGCGTGCCGTGACAAATCATATCCCACGATGGTTACGCTGCCAGTGCTTGGGGTCATCAGTGTCGTCAGCATTCTCATGGTTGTGGTTTTTCCAGCGCCATTGGGACCCAGAAACCCGAAGATTTCGCCCTGCCTGACTTGCAAATTTACATTTTTGACCGCTTCTACAGTATTTTTTCCGTTCTTGAATACCTTACACAAATCTTTTGTGACGATCATTTCCACTGCGTTATCTCCTCCATCATTGGTCATATAGAATATCTCACTTAAGGCACATTCAAGTAAATAAGTATTTTGTTTTTATGGTCTTGCTTTCCGCTGGCAAACTAATTAACATGCCGTCATGTCCAATAGCAATTCTTCCATTATAAAGTTTCTTCGCATTACCTAAAAACACTTTTTTAAGAATCGCAGATGGAAGTGGTGGTATTGTTTGCAGTTGTTCCCACCGCATTGGAAATTAACATATACCCTCCAATAATTGTAAGAAACATGGTACGGGTATTACCCGACTTAGACCAGGCTTGCTTGCCACGCTCCACTGCTCCAGTGTGTATAACTTTATTTATCTATACTATTCATGGGGTGGATTCCCTCGTTGTAGAGGTAATAAACATAAAGCAACAGGCCAATAAGGGTGATCAACGTAGTGGTAATAAATGTAACCTGATATGAAAAATACTGAGAAACCATTCCCATGATCAAGGCACCTAGGCCCAGCCCGCCGTCAAAGGCGATAAAGAATGTGGAAACCGCAGCTCCCATTTCGCTATGACCGACGCGGTCTATAGTCCAGGCTAGAATGGATGGCTGTGTGGACCCAAAACCTGCAGCGTATACGACTCCCACTAGAAGAAGGAGCGGAAAAGACCAAGTAATGGCCAGTAGGAAAGTACCTGCGGCTAAAAGGAGCATACCAGGTATGATGGCTGCCTTGCGTCCGTACTTATCAGAAAGGCGTCCCCAGATACCCCTCGTTAAAAGCAAAGTTAGTGCATAGACGATGTAATAAAAGGCGTAATCCGATATGCCGAGAAAATGTCCCGTGATACCTCGCTGTAAAACTAAGATTGGCAAAAAGCTAACAACACTTCCGTAGCCGATACTAGCGGTCATCATAACCACTCCTGGAAGGAGAGCTGGTCGGCTCAAAAGGGGACTCTTTGGACGGTCAGTGGAAGGCTGGTAGCGTTCGCGCACCGTCCAGACTAAAACTAACGCAGGTAGTAAGGTGATGGCCGCACCCAGGCAAACAGTCGTAAAACTACCGTATTGGAGTAACAATACTCCTACGAAAGGTCCAACGGCCATAGCAACATCCATGAAGTTCGAATAGTACCCCATGGCTTCGCCCCGGCGCTTGGCGGGCACGACGTCTGCTACCAAAGTACTAATGGCAACAGGTACCACTGACCATCCAATACCATGCAAAATCCTGATCAGGATAACCCACCAGAGTGCATGAACTAGTGGATAAATCACAAAGGAAACTAGGATGAGAGTTATTCCGACCATCAGTATAATTCGCCGGCCACGACTATCCAGAAGCTGCCCTACTACCGGACGAAATGCCACTGCCACCAAGGTAAAGATCCCCATGATGAGACCGACAGAAGCGACCGAACCTCCCAGATCCAAAACGTAATACTGGAGAGTAGACAAGAGGTAGTAGAAACTACCAAATACTAAAAAGCTGGTTAAATCGATCAGAATAAAATCTCTATTCCATACGCTGTTTTCTTCAGGCATGATCTCCCTCCCTTAGGACTAAATTCCTTGTTGAACTTTAAAGTTCTCAATCTCATCTACTGCTTGTTTATACCCGCTGGCATCTTGAAATGACTGGCCGATTTCAGCTGCTTTCCGTCGGTAAGATTCATTTGAGAAGACAGCTGACACCGCATCTCTTAGTTGTGTCGATGTTAGCCCATCCATAGATAAGCGAACCCCAGCCCCTAACTCAGAAACGCGTTGAGCAATCGCCGGTTGGTCCTTTCCCGTAGGGATAACAATGAGTGGCACACTATAATAAAGAGCTTCACTGGTGCTATTCATACCACCGTGCGTTATAAATAATTTCGTCTTCTGCAGAAGATCAATTTGAGGAACATAAGGTTTAACCATAAAGTTAGACGGGATAGGCCCTAAAGTTTCTATTTTAGTCTGTCTTCCTATAGATAATACAATTGAATACTCGGTATTCCCAAGTGCATCGAAACAAACACGATAAAAATCTAGGGCGTCATTAGAGGATATTGTGCCAAGGGATATGTAGATCAGTTTCTCTTCTTGAATGCCAGCAATATTAAAAGGCTCTGCTGTAAAGCGCTTTGAGATGGAGGGACCGACAAACTTATAAGAATCGTCAAAAGAGGTAGCAGTAGGCTGAAATAACTTCGTCGTATAGACAATCGTCATCAAGGCTGGATTACAGAACACGTCATAAGGCGACGATACTTCTACTTCGTAAGTCCGTTTTAGGGAATCTCTCAATTCTTGATACTGCATTTCAAATTCCTTTTGTACATGCGATGGGAGACTGTTTACCATTGTTGACAACCTTTCGTCGAACTGTAAGCGAGACTGCATGAAAGAGGTCGTTGAACAAATAGCAGGCAGTGACATGATTTGAGAAAGTAATTGTCCACAACCAAACATCGAGTCGTGAATGATATAATCAAAACACTCGTTCTTCGTTTGCTCTAATACACTCGGAATGACAATGTCAGCGGTACGCAAAAGCCCTAAAATCCTATAAAGAAGATGCTGACCACCCCCGCCCCAAAAAGCCTGATAGAATTTCTCCCCATCATAGGTTTTGACAATCGCTCCTGTATTTTCAAGTCGTTCCCTAAAATTTTCGGTTGCAAAATAGACAACGTCTTCACCCCGACTTACGAGTTCTTCCACGACCGCTAAGGTTGGGTTAATATGTCCTTCTCCAGGACCATTAATAAACAAGAGCTTTGCCATTTCGCACTACTCCCCTTCGTTTAAAGACTTCTTTAAAGTATTATATATTATTTCCTGCCCTACTCAAAAAACTCCCCATGCGAATCAAATTGTATGTACGTTAACCTGAAAGGAAACTATTATGATTCTACTGTGAGCGGGTCTATTTTGTCTCATTTGCTATCGATGGGGAGACTGGAAAAATTGGAAGAACAAAAGTAGATTGTCCACGAATTGGAAAAGGTGATACACGTAAACGAGAGTAACTAGGCTAAGCTACATTAAAAAAAGTCCCCCACTATTTTAAACTGGGGGACAAGAGGATAAAAGAGATGTACTTAATTATCTCAGAATTTTCCTGCGAAGTAAGGGGAATACCCGTATTACTCATGAAGAGGTGAGCAGTATCAAAATTCGAGGGTTTAGATGGTGGAGGAGAGGCACAAAGAAGTCGATGTTTACCCGAAGATTCTGAGTTCATGGTGGAAAGGCTATAGGCAATGTGAGATCATCTAAATAAATGACAGGCAACAAAGTGGTTGGGAGAAATTTCTTTTAGTGCCGGCTCATTGAGTTTGCACTGGTCCATCTCCTTAAAGCAACGAGAACAGAAACGACAGCCTGCGGGCGTATTAATTGGACTGGGTACGTCACCCTCTAAAACAATGCGTTCCTTCTTCTTTTCAGGATTAATAACCGGAATAGCGGAAAGCAAGGCTTGAGTATAAGGGTGCAGAGGAT
>OMOF01000821.1 GCA_900290375.1 Candidatus Desulfosporosinus infrequens | reverse complement strand
GGGGATGGACTCGGAAGGAGAATTTTTTAGTTCTCCTTTTTCTTGTATGGCGGCCATTGTTTGCTCCATCTCTGGAGTTTTCTTGCCTTGGGGGAGAGAGGTATTTACAATTTCCCCAAAGGGGTTAGTCAAAAACACGACCTGCCCGACGGTTCGGCTTAAATGAACAAGGAGAGCCGAAATCGGAGTATCTTTTATTAGCATTTGGGAATCTTCCCGCTGGATTTTCAGAGCGTTTAAAAGCTGTTCATTTTCCACATTCCACAGGTAGGAGAGGAGTTGATGGCAGGTTACTCCTAGTGTCCAGGAAGCTGGGATTTGCAGTAGGGGAAAATGAAGTTTGTTGGCAGTTTCAAGAATGGAGGGATCTAGTTTATCAATAAATCGGCCCAGCTTTACGCAGATGCCAGCAATGGGAACACGGTTTAATTCCTCAATCATCTGGCAGAAACCGGCAGGATCTTCTTTAAAGGCCATGCCCGTTGTAATCAGCAGGGTGTGGGGCTTGATAAAGAAGGTAATGTCGGGGGTTTCGGAAATATCGGCACTGTCCACCTTGCGAGACAAATCGGCGCCCGGATTCAAAAGGGTCATTTGGGAGAAAGGTGGGTTTTTTAAAAGTTCTGCAATAGAAATCATCGATGAGCCTCCTTACAGTCCTAGCAGACCAACAATATACATGTTAATTTCTTAGCGTGCTGTGCATAGTCTCTAACCATTGTATTATTTCGGCATAGGTTGCTTTTCCAGATTCATCTTTTAGATCACGGTCGAAGTCGTGGGCTTCTTTGTAAATTGTGATCAGGTGTGAATTGGGGATTAATTTGCGCAGTGTTTTGCTTATTTTATAGGGCACATCGGGATCGAGGGTTGCGGCGGCGAGGAGCGTGGGCGGGAAGGTGTTAAGTTGCTCGTCAGGTAAAGAGTAGTTGCTGGGATTTTCCTTTCCGCATAGGTGTTGTATCCAGGTTCCTTCTTGTCTTGCTTTTATATACAGGGAAAATCTCAAATTCATTGGACCGTATGTCACGGGGCTATCCGAGATGATTTTTGCGATGCTTTCAGCGGGTACGCTGGCTAACTTGTTATAGTGTTTGCTTGGTGTGTGAAAGGCAGTTTCGTCAAGCCTAGCATAGCCATACAGGCTTATGATCGCCATTGGTGGTAAGACTTCATTTTTGAGTAATAAATTACACATCATCAAGGCGAGGTAGGCTCCTGCTGACCTTCCCAATAACAAGTAGTTATTATTTTGCAGGGAAAATACTTGCTCCGAATTTTGCAAATAAAATAAAACAAGCTGGAGAGCGGATTCTAAAATCAGGTCTATTTTTGATTCTGGCGCTAAGGGATAATCTAATGCTAAAAAATCATACCCTGCCTTTAAAAATGCAGTGATATACATTTCTGGCAGGTCATCGCGCACGCCATAAAGTAGTCCGCCGCCATGAAAATAAAGGATCGTTATGTTTTTGCGATTGCTTGTGGCGCGATGCAAGTTCATATTCAAGGTGATATTTTCTTCAGTCACAAAACTGAAAGTTTCTGGTTTATTCATTATTTTTTCTCCCGTTAATTAATTTAAAGAGTCTAGAGGCGATTTGAATTTGGAGTAGCTCTTCAGGGTTTGCAAAATCAATGCCATGTATGTTTTTGATGTTTTCAATTCGATACCTCACGGTCTTTAAGTGGATAAATAACTTTTCAGCGGTGAGTTTATAGTTTTGGTTTGCGTCAAGAAAGGTGGTTAGGGTATCGAAGAGGAGGGGATAATTCCGTCTGAACGTAACGATTCGCGGAGATATAAACTTTTTAAGATCGTCGAGACTGTTTGAATCTAAGAATAATTTATAAATTCCAAGCTCTTCATAGGGCAATATTTTGTTGGAATTGTAGAATAACATAAGTATTTTTTGCGTATCCAAAACTTCTCTATTTGCTTTGGGAATACCTAATTTGTCTACTTTCGAGCTGATGCTGACATAGTAATTAAACTCTTTCA
>OMOF01000707.1 GCA_900290375.1 Candidatus Desulfosporosinus infrequens | reverse complement strand
GACAACCTAAGGGAAATTTCATTTAAAGTAAATATCCTTGTATGATTATTTTTGCTCATCTTTTTCTCCCCCTTTTTTCTGAACATAAGCGTTAAGTTGAATTGGGGATAATATCCAATTACGTTACATGATGTGACGTTTCCTTTTCAGAGGGTATCACCCAAATCGCCAAAGAGCTCATGTCCCAGGTTATACCNNCACCTGGCCCATGGCCTTAGCGGCCCCTGGGGGAACCATGTTGCCAATTCTTTCCCGCCATGAAGCATCAGACTTGCCAGCTAATCTAAGTGGTTCTCCATTGACGATTAACGGAAGGCCTTGGAGAATTGCTAGCTCTAAAGTAGTCAAAGGCCTATGCCAGTAACCGTCAAGGGAAATAATAATCGGTGGTGGATCCGGACGTTCGCGATCTCCTGGAATTCTAGGATCGGCGACAGCTGCTACTCCATTTGAACTTGTAACGTGTGCTGAGCCAGTAACGGTAGAAATAGGCTCATTCCAATCTGCTACACCATATAGGTTTGGTCGCGAATTACACCTTAACCGCGGATCTCCGATAGCAACCGCCCCAGCATGAATATCTCCTGATCCAATCACCGTTTTACCGGGCTGATTCCAGTCTTGAACCCCCATCGTACCAGATCTCGGTTTACACCCTAATCTTGTATCTGCGACCGAAAGAGCCCCCGTTTGTAGGTCCGTTTGTCCAAGAATGGTACTACAAGACTGATCCCACTTAATTACCTTGTATGTTCCAGAGTATCGACCATGCCGTTGATTTAAACGGGGATCCGCTATGCTTATTGCACCGTTATTTGGTCCATGAGCTCCAGTAACAGTGTTAGATACCTCACCCCACTTATTTACTTGATATATTGCGGTGTGAGTACTTGGATTGAATCCTGTTCGTAGATCCCCAATGGTCGATGCCCCTGATCCATGGCTGCTCTCGCGGTGTTTCAAACGAGGATCGCCGACTGCAGCTGCGTTACTACCTTTAATTCCGGCGTTACCAATTACTGTGCAACTCGGTTTATCCCAGTCCATAACTCCGTAAGGACCGCCACCCCTAGGAACGTACTCTAACCAATAGTCTTCTGGCGCAATTTTTTCGAGATTCCGCCAATCCCCACCCGCTGGTATCAAAGCTAACCTCTTCCAGGTCTTAACTTGTAGACGCGGTAACCTGTGCATGCGTCCACCTCTTGGATCATCCGGTAGTGGAAGAGGCCCGATAATCTCCCCAATCGATTTAACCCGTTGTTTCGGGGGCTGGTATACGAATACCGGGACCTTTTCAGGGTTACGAGCTATTAATAGGTACCTCTTTCTATGTTGGCCAAGTCCACCAATCTCTCCGCAATCATGAGTACGATCGTCGATCACATACCCGTAAGAGCGAAGCATTTCCTTGATAGTATGTAATAGTTTTTTGCCCCTGCCTCCACTGATCCGTGGGACGTTTTCAAGTAAGATAATAGATGGTAAATCCATTTTAAATGTCTCTAATGTTACAAACATCCCCCTAATTACTAAGCGGTTTAGAGCCTGATATTTAGGGGTTTCAGCTGTTTTCTGGGGGAGTAGCCCGGACAATCCTTTGCACGGGGGACTAAGAAATATCACATCCGGATGTTCGCCCTGAGCAGCTGCCCATAGATCCTCAGTCGTTGATTCGTGCCATTCCGGACCGGGTTCGTGACCATGGAACGCGACATAATCCCGGCGCTCAAAAAGATCCATTTGAGTAGCTTGTACCCCTGTTAGATATTTAAAATCTTCACAAGCCAACGGATCAACGTCCACTCCACCCAATGTTCTAAATCTGCCTATAATGCCTTTGAACTCGTCTTCTGCATCTTGAAACCCTAGAGCACCTCCTCCGGAACCTGAGAATAAATGAAACACTTTGAATTCTTTAACCTTGCCTTTCATTTTCTTTCCCTCCATTTCCATATCTGTTTACAAAGTCTAGCTACTACTCTGAATTTCCCTGAAGGAATTTGCTTTTTTAAAGAGAATTAATTTCCAATTTTTAAAATCAAGGAGGTCATGATGATGCTTTTTGCCAGACTTGTACTTTGGATCCTCGTTTTATTGATTGAAACAGCGACCAGTATTTTCAAAAGTAACGCACGGGGCCTTCGATCCGTTAGCATTAATACATATTTTCTTAAAGCGATTTTTCACAGTGGTCTTTATACCAAAAACTCAAAAGAAACCAGGTCGCCAATATACAACTAAAAGCTATTACTAATAGTAGTTCTCCAGATAACAGCTGTAGGGAAATGAGAAGTAAAAACCGTTTTGAGCTTCTCTTATGTCTCTCAAAGAACTGTCCAAAAAAACTGTTTGATTCTTCATACTGACTTTTTCCCGATATGTCCCCTTCGGTCAGAGATGCAGCGTGAATTAATAACTTGACTAGAAATATAACCAGAACTATGATCAGAAGAATTGTATCTATATAAAGAAATACTTCAACGAAATATGGTTTTGATATGGGCTGATCTATGATGTGAAAATACACCAAATCTAAACCCAAACGTTGCCAAACCAGTTTAGAACCCGAGATTTCAATTATAGCTTTTAATATGGAACGCCATAAAACAATGATCTTAAACATCCAATAAATCCCTCCGCAAGAAACAAAAGTACGATCATCAATCTCATACCTATAAGGACGAAGCGTCCTATTGATCTTGATAAGCCTAAATTTTATTTTTTAAAAAATAAAGCACTGCGATTTTAATTTAATGACGGTTTTGTTTGATTTTCTAGTAAAGCCATTTTTAACAAAACATAAATCATAAATGAAGTGTAAACCATTCAAGCTTGTCCCTTTCAATAAAAAATTTTGGGTAGCCTTTATGCTATTTAATTAACCCAAATGTTCATCTCCGGAAACTCGTTCCACGTTCGATCGTCCAGTATGCAGCCGGCTTTCTTTTTACCAACTTTTATCGATGCATCCCCCCTACCGCCTTCGTAGATATGAATTGGTTTTCCGTCAAATTCTGAATTCCAGTTTTCATTCGGGCCGTGCTTTGGGTGCATAATCTTACTTTGCCAACTTATTGGACCCCCACATCCAGGACCATCTGGGATCCATTCACCCCATTGCTTAAAGAAAAAAGATACATTAGCCGCCTGACACTGATCTCTTAAGCTCCGCACCCAATCAGGATGCATTGGACGCGCTCCTGGTCCTGATTCTCCGCCTGTTATAATCCAATTAATCTTAGGTCCTTCGGTGTGTGGTTTTGGGAATCCATGTAGACCATTTAGAGAATCAATAGCGGTAACATTGTCGTAATGGAGTTCAGTGAGAGATATTGGCCCTAACAAAGGTTCCGTGCTAATAAACCTAACCGCCGTCGGTGTTTGTAGTAGCATCGGAATTCGTTCGTCTGCAGTTGCCTGATTCTCGACAGAAACGCCAAGCCAGACATTTGGCCACGGAAAAGGAGGTTCTGTTGTGCCTGTCAGTGTTGCAAAATCGAGCGCCCACCACCATAAGATGTGTAAGTGCCCGATAGCCGTGGGTAGAGAAACCCCTAGCAGTCTGGCTAACCTCTTGGTCTTTGGATGTCTAGCAATTTCTTGGTTACTTGGTATCTACGCCATTACTAACTCCTATTTCTTCGTATTTTGAAAAGAGGGGGTGTTTCATTTTGAAACAGTGAGGCAATATTTCATATAACATTAAATAAAGTGGGTATAATATCCAATTACGTTGCATGATCTGACGTTTCCTTTTCAGAGGGTATCACCCAAATCGCCAAAGAGCTCATGTCCCAGGTTATACCCTCTGATGCTACAAGAAGTGCATGTAAACTCACCTGTCCCATGGCCTTAGCTGCTCCTGGGGAATCATGTTGCCAATTCGTTCTCCTCCTTGTTTTGACGCATTTTTCTTTAGAATAACCTTGTGCCTATAGCCAAATTTGCTACAGGATTTATCCATAACACTTCTTCTCGTTCACGGCCACCTTCGGCAAAGGCCTTAACCGTTTTGCGTGTCCAATGCTTAAGCCTAGCATCGTATAGTTCGCAAGAATATCCACTGAGTAAAACAGGTCCGGGATGTTGGTCCAAAGCTTCTAGCAGTTGAACATGGTCTGCATCTGTCATCTCATTGGCATACATGCGCTTTGATCTTGTAGACAGTGGATAGGGTGGATCGGCATATATGAGTACTTCAGGAAAGTGATACTGCATAATGACATCTATCGCAGGTCTATTTTCTAATTGGGCATCCTGCAAACGATCTGCTGTCTGCTTGATCCGTTCTGGTATCCGTTTCCATTCCCTTGGACAACTTGAACTACTTCGTCCCTGTTTATCATGTCTCCATCCAGAGCGATCACTTGTTTTACTACCCCTTGATTGCCACATTCTCACTAAAAGTCTGCGTGCATCCTCAAGCTCGTTACCGGTCCGTTGGAAATAACTTTCTTCACCAGCGAAGGTAAGTGTGTTCATATACTCTTCACGTGACCATGGGGTAAATTGAACCAATCTCACTAACTCTTGTGGTTGCTCCCTACATACCTTAAAGAAATTAATAATGTTACCATCTAAGTCATTCAATGTCTCAACCACAGATTTCTTCTTGTTGAAAAATATCGCACCGCTACCAACAAACGGTTCGAGATAAGTCCTATGGGGAGGTAGGTTGGATATAATCCAATCTGCGATTTGCCACTTGGCTCCAGGGTACTTCAATGCTGGTCCCATCATTACCATTTTTTCATCTCTCCTGTCGTCTTCACATCTTGTTTAAAGTTTGATGGTTAATTTCACAACCTTCTCCATGCATCGACGTCGGGTTTTTGATGGTTGATTGATTAACGTTTGAAAAGGATGATCATGTAATCTTTACTCGTGTTTTGCATTGCTTTTTCAGACTGTTAATCTCAATTTGAAGACAGTCCAGACAGATGTTTTCTTGTTTCCGGTAGTCTCCTGTATTTTGTTGTAGTTGCATCACATCCGAATAAAAAGCAAGTTTGAAAGGCTTTTCGATGATCGGTGTATCATGATGGGTTTTACCGCAGGTCTCACAACTCAAAGTATCTTTCTTCTCCATTTTGAATTAACCCCTTTCACTCCTCCGTAACTTGCCTTCTGACATTAGTTCTTGCCACAGTTGATTTAAATCGCTAAATAACTTTCACATTAGGTCTAAAGATCGTCGCCTCACCATTGTCAAATTCAACATGTCCGCTTGAATCTATACGTGAGATTTTGTGTGGTTTTGAGTAATCAAATCCTCGTTTAAAAGTTCCTCCACCTTCCCTTGAAATTAGAACTGTATCGCCTACTTCCGCACCGAGTCTTTCTATTTGCTCCTCTCGTACTTGACTCCAATAATGGTCAACATCAATCGAAGTTGAAAGGATTTGTTTTAATCCTTCTGGTGTTTTTATTATAAATAAGTCCGGACTGCTCCCTGTATGGTGAATATCATAATAAACGCACCCCCCTTCAAACTTTTGTCCACAATAGGGGCTTTGAGAGTCTATTACTTTAATTTCCATGTACGTTCTCCTCACTTCTTTTGAATAATTAATTTGGCTATCCGGATATCACTGGGGTAATCTACGCCTTTATTTTGCAGCTTGTTGTCATTGCAGTAGCTGTTGATCCTGAGACAATCATGTGTTTCGCGAAATATCACGTCATTCCCGCCCATTAAACCTTATGCAATTCTGCTAT
>OMOF01000646.1 GCA_900290375.1 Candidatus Desulfosporosinus infrequens | reverse complement strand
TGTGCTCGATTATGACCTAGCTATTGTTAACAAGGCGATTGTGAACTTTTTCATTCATGGTACTTCAGTCGAGGAAACGATCCAATCAGCGGATAAACTCATCGACTTTCAGAAAATAGTCAAAGTGAGTGAGAAATACACCCATGCTGTGTATGGAGACCAGCGCAGACCAGAAAAAGTGTTGCGAGTTTTTGCTTCCAGGGTCAGAACTGATCCGGGAGTCTTTAAAAGAAAGCAGGTCAAGGACGAGACGAGGACTGAAAAGATCGCTAACACCCCAGAACGTTGCTTTATTGTCAATGAAGACGTTAACACCATGGAGATTCCTCGAAAACTGGACCGCAAATGGTACATCGAGGTGGCGAAGAAACGGATTGAGGATTTTTTGGGCAATTGAGCAAAATCAACTTGATTTAACTTCAGTGGAGGCAAATCCATAAATCAGCCTAGCTTCTAATTAATAGTTGGAGGCAAAGCCTCCAGGGGTGAACTAAAATTTCTTGGTATTGGAGAATCATATTTAAACATCTGGAGGGTAAACCTCCCGGAAATCTGCAAAATATATCTAAAAAATTGGAGGTAAGAAAATGGAATTTTATAAAGGATATATCCAAACACGAAACAAAAAACCACTCAAGGAATTTAAAGACGGTAACAATTTAGTTGTCCTTGACTGGGCACGAAAATTTGACGAATACGCAGGTGTTTTGAAAGAAGACGTCGTCCTTATAGACGATGACAACAGAGAAACTTCTGAAATTATTCTGCGCATTGTCGATGATCTGGGCTTAAAGACACAAGTGACCGAGACGACGCGTGGCGATCACTTCTTGTTTGGGAACATTGATTTAACCACGAACAAAACCCACTGCACTACAGCAATTGGTATTGTGGTGGACATCAAACTCGGCTCAAGAAACTCATATCAGGTTCTGAAATATGGCGGTGTCAAAAGGCCTGTTCTTCGCAAAACTGATGAATTATCGCCATTACCGAAGTGGCTCCACCCGGTCAAGAACACAGTTGATTTCGCTGCACTGGAAGAAGGCGATGGTCGGAATCAAGCACTATTCAATTAT
>OMOF01000193.1 GCA_900290375.1 Candidatus Desulfosporosinus infrequens | reverse complement strand
ATTCATTAGAAAGGTATAAGCAGAGGAATTCTGCTTTTAATGTACCGTGATTAAGCAACACTTGCTTCACTTGTTTTGAAGCCAGGCGGCCTTTAACACGAAAATTGTGGATAAGTCTGTGGGCAACTGGGTTAAAGCTGTGGATAAGCGGGAAATAATGTGGATAAACCGATCCGAAGAATATTGAATTCCGCCGCCACATGTACCCAACACACCCGGGCTTCTCGAGTGGTATGTTGGAGGATTGGGGTTGTCTTAGGTGGGGTGGGGAATCGGAATTTGTAGATTTGTTCTAACGCTGCAATAAATCCGTCTCCCAGGCACCCGGCGGCTTTCGGAATGGTGTGTTGATGGATTCGGTTGTCTTAGGTGTTTTCTGCGGTACCCCTTTTCCCTCAACAGATTTTCCACATACCATATAGGTTTTTGGCACTATCAATGTCAGCGGGTTTGCTACAAACAGTTCTTTGTTTAACATATTGCCAAACTTGGGCGTAGCTCAAGTCATTTGAAGGGCGTGGTGCCGGAGTTTTTATGCCGGAATAAACCCAATGGGCATCCCAATAAAGGAGTGAATTGCCTGCCCATAATTGGCGGTGAATCGCGTCAAGTTGAGCTGCTGACGAATATACCCCTGGGATATATCCAACAGAACTAATGGCGCTAACCCAGCCTCTCACATAGCTAAGAAAGTTGTTTTGATTTAGTTGGCCAGCTTCGAGATCGAGATAGATTGCAGATTTAACAGGTTGTCTAACTCCCCTAGCCAACGAAATTGCCTGCCGACCATCTTTCTGACCTTGAACATAAGATTGCGTACCGCCGTGTAGATTGTTTGTATAATTTACACCGGAATAGATACTGATAATCCAAAATCCGGAATTGCTAAGTGTCGATGCTTCCGACGCTGATAAAGGTTTGCCAGGATAGCACGGCCCGCCTAAATAACGAGCAACAAACTGATAGTGCGTATTTTTTTGCATACTTGATGCCTCAGAAGATAGATCAGAGTCCGAATCAAAACCATTCTCACAAGTTGTTTGCTTGGAGATTGTAGTGATAGAGTTATTATTTAGAGGTTCCAGGGACACTTCTTGATTTGAGGTTTTTTTTCCGATTTCATCCTGCTTTGCGAGCTGTGTCTGTTCAAAGCTAGGAAGCTTTTCAACAAGGATGTCGTTAAAAAACTGTGTCTGTGCATAGCTAGGAAGTCCTTCGACAAGGATGTCGTTAAAAGGAAATTTTTTCTCACCTAAAAAATGTATCAACTGGCTAGGAAGGCTTAGTTCTAGACAGTAAACCGTCAACGTCATATAAAGCATAATAAAAAAGGCTAAGATTGCTATGCTCCAAGTTAATGACTTCCTTTTTTCAAAGCTTAACGCAGTTTCATATGACAATAACTTGTCCCCCACCTTTCTCTTAAGAATTATGAGAGACAAGCCGCATTTAGAATCTGAGAGTATCCAAAAACTATGGGTATATATTAAACTATTTTGCGCAGAGTCTTCCAGGGCAAACGCATCTGTGACTGGGGTTTACACACAAGTCCTCCATAAGCCCGGTAGCAGATTCAGTCCACTGATTAAGCCCAACACTTCACAGTCACTGGTAATTTTGAGCAATAGGATGCATATATAATCAGACAGAAAATGCAAGGCCTCCTGATTTTTAAACAGACGGCCTTGCATTCTAAGTGCAACACCCGGCGGCTTCTCGAATCGTGTGTTGGTGGAGTGGGGTGTCTGAGGTTAATGGAGAATATGCACTCAACGAATTATTTAGAGGTAATCTTAATGTTTATCGCTTGCCTTACTGACAAAAAACCCAAAGCCCGACTAAACGTCATTTGCCAATCCTTCGGTATTACCTATGACCAGCGGTTCCGCTATCGCCATAAAATCATCGAAATTTGCTTGTAAAGTGTATGGACAATCCGGCGGGGCAAAACTTGTGGATTTGGTACAAGACTTAAGTCAATTTGTTAGAAGGTTTAAGAGAAATTAAATAGGCCCTTAACTACTAAGCCCTCTATCGCATATTCTGCGAAGGAGGGCCACGTTTTTTATCACTTTTCCCAAAGCGATTCAAATATTTCCTCAATTTGTGCTTTCCTCAAAGCCGTTTCTTCAGGAGCGGGGATGAATTTTTCGTCGAT
The DNA here is from genome assembly GCA_900290375.1 of Candidatus Desulfosporosinus infrequens. Taxonomy (GTDB): domain Bacteria; phylum Bacillota; class Desulfitobacteriia; order Desulfitobacteriales; family Desulfitobacteriaceae; genus Desulfosporosinus; species Desulfosporosinus infrequens. The sequence continues at coordinate 1,312 of OMOF01000193.1, read as the reverse complement.
GTATTTAAAACAATCGCCACGTTTGACGTCACCAGGTAGTTCTTTAAGAGGTACATCTATTGTTTTACGATCAGGGTATTCCATAACAGCAAATTGATTTTCAATTCGGTCCACTATTACTATCATGAGTCCTCCTATTGGGGAGTGAAAGAAGTTGTAGTAGTCAAGGTAACTCCACCATATGTGGCTGTAACATCAACTTTTACAGTGTACCCACTTGTAGCCCGGCTAATATCGAAAGGAATTGACACTGATCCATCACTTCCAGTAGTACCAGTGTAAGTTGAATCCTTACTTTTGTAGTGTACTATAATTGTGACTTGAGCATCTTTGGCAGGAGATGGCCCATCAACTGTTTCGGTTACTTTGATTGTCTCGATAGTATTCTGAGCGGGGTTGGAAATTGAAGGCGATGCGCTTATTGCAAGTCCTCCAGTCATAGGATTGGAGATAGGTTCAGGAGTAACATTAAAATCTACTGAATTTCCATCTGTAGTTGCAACAATTGTTCCGTCTTTATCTGTACGCATTACTTGTACATCATGTTGGGCAAGCCTCTGGAGAACCTCATCCGAAGGATGCCCATAGCTATTTTCGCCGACTGAAATGACAGCGTATTTCGGACTGACAGAATTAAGGAAAGCATCCGAGGTAGAATACTTCGAACCATGATAGCCAACTTTTAGGACGGTGCTTTGAAGATCTTCTCCGGAGGCAATCATATCATTTTCAGAAGCAGACTCAGCGTCCCCAGTGAACAGGAAACTGGTGGAACCATACTTAACATGCAATACGGCTGAATAGTCGTTATCCAACGTGTAGGAATCCTTTACAGGTCCAACAAATGTGGCTTACGGATCCTCCGGCTTTTGCGGGTGTGAGTTTCAGGCCAGCTGCTTGGATTAATGTCGACAGATTTGATCGTTTTTGGTGAGGTGGGGATATGGAAAGCCACCTACTTGAAGCCAGGCGGCCGTTAATACTAAAATTGTGGATAAGTCGGAAATAATGTGGAGAAAACGACGTATAGAATATTGAATTCCGTCGCTCAAAGGATGAATATCAATTGAGATGTGTTGAATGTCGAATGTCGAATGTAAGTGAAAGTCGTATCCATGTGCAGAATGGCTTAATGAGTTTGATAAAACCAACGTTAAACAAACAAAACCCTCCTGCCGCATTTTGATACGGTGGGAGGGTTCTTAATAAANNTTATAAATAAACATGCATTTTATCGGGAAATAACAGGAAGGGAAAATATTCTTTGAACCTTTACTTTGTAACACTGGATAGGCAGGGATTAACAACATCT
>OMOF01000156.1 GCA_900290375.1 Candidatus Desulfosporosinus infrequens | reverse complement strand
AGTCTTGCTTCCCTTAAAAATATATTCAGCGGAGCGTTTGCCATTTCAATCATAGGCCTAGTCGAAGCCATATCGATCTCCAAAGCTATTTCGACTAACACACGCCAAAAAATTGATTCTAATCAAGAATTTATCGGGCAAGGGATTGCCAATATAGTGTCCTCTTTCTTCCAGTGTTTCCCTTCTTCTGGTTCCTTCTCACGCTCGGCCATCAATTATGTCAACGGAGCCGCTACCAGATTCTCAGGCATCCTATCCGGTGTATTTGTAGCAGTAGTGCTTGTGTTCTTTGCTCCTTATGCAAAGTATATACCCAGTCCATGCCTTGCCGGAGTACTAATTGTGACTGGATACAACTTGATCGACCAAAAAGAAATCAAGAAGGTCGTCAAAGCAGGACTATTATCCTCAGATTCAATCGCGATGTGGGTGACCTGTATCCTGGTCATTGTGCTGTTAAACCTTGATTATGCAATCTNNGTCTTGTATCTGAAAGATACCAACAAAGCACCAGTCAAACTTCTTATCCCGTCTCAAGGAAAAGATTCACAAATTATTGAACAAGAGATCAAATCGGTCAAAGAAAAGCTAGAAGTCTTAATCATTCAATTGGAAGGAAATCTATACTTTGGCGCAGCCTCGGACCTCGGAGAGAAGCTGGATAGTTTAGTCACCAAATCCAAAGTGTTCATTTTAAGAATGAAGTATGTTACGACCATCGATTTAACGTCAATCAGTGCCTTGAAAGTTTTTATAAGAAATGTTAGGGAAGCTGGTGGAGTCCTGATTATCAGTGGAGTAACACCGGACCTTGACTCGATTCTTAAGCTGTCGAATATGGATTCTGATGTTGGTCGAGACAATATCTTTATGACGGAGAATGAAGTTTTTGCCTCTACTACTAATGCTTTAGCGAGAGCAAAGGCTGTTCTAAACTGTGGAACAGATGATAATGTGAAGAAATCAGCGGCGTGTACCATAATTGATTCTGTTTCGTAGAAACAATTATATTTCTAACTCTTGTGCGGTTAAAGAGCACTGAACCTTACCAAGTATCACACAATAAACGGTGTGATACTTGGGTATCACACAAATCTGGATGCTTTATGGTAAACCAAAACTTCATAGGTTGTAGTAGTCATAGTCAAGGAAAAGGTGGGATTGGTATGACCAACTTGACACTTAATAACCCTATACCTTTGGATACGACAATCAAGAGGGAAACTGGTGAAAGAGCATATCCGATTTGGCTTGTAGTCAACCCTAAACATCCTTCTGTTCGCCACATCATTTGGACACCTGCTTTGGCCGAGATACAGGACAAAGTGTATAGGGAAACACATACAAGAATAGACACTTCTGATCTTTATATTAGAAACGCTGTTGGCGATAGCCGAATCGTTCCAGATACGTTAAATTGGTGGGGAACAGAAATGATTAAAGAAATAGAGTTATTCAGGGAGATTGTTCTGAAACATCAACCCAAGATTCTTATTTCTTTTGGTGCCTTTCCCTTTGAATTTTTGAGGCGGGTCTATGAGATCAAACCCGATAAAGTACCTAAGTATTGGGGTACATCTAACTTAGGAAATGAATTCGAAAAATCAATTGAGAACTTTGATATAACCAAACCTAATCGGATTCCTTTACTTCGGCGAGTGATTTCTAGTGGCAAATTCATAGAAGATCACGATTTATTCGTCGAAAATTACTTTCATTATGTAGGAACAAGGATAGCTGAAAAGATTATCGAGAACAAAGATAGTCTTAATATATGGATAGATTAAACGCTGAAAAATAATGAATTGGAGGAGAAGTTTATGTTTAAAAAAATATTGGTAGCAACAGATAGATCCGAGCATTCAAAACGAGCATTGAAAGCTGCAACGGAGCTCGCTAGGAAATTCAATGCTGAAATTGAGCTACTATCTGTTATGGTCGATCCGATTATATATAGCTTTGGAGAAGCTGAAAGTTATGTAGCTTCGCCGGAACAAGTTGAACGAGAAGGGGAATTTGCCTTAACCTCTACACTTGAAGGAATCGATATTAGTGGCATTACCTTAAAAAAGAAAAAATTGCATGGCAACCCTGGAAGAATTATTCTGCAAGAAGTTGAAAATGAAAACATTGACTTAGTCGTCATGGGGAGCCATGGTTACGGGGCAGTTGTCGGTTCTGTTTTAGGCAGTGTTAGTCAGAAAGTGCTCCATGGAGCAAGATGTGCTGTTCTCATCACAAAATAAAAGAGTGTTACACAAAAAACAGCTGATAAAGCTGTTTTTTGCTGAGTTAAATTGCATTATTTCTTTAATTCCCTGTTATACTCTTAATATTGGTTGCATCAGCTTGACGTGACTTATAATTTTGCTAGGGGGCTTGCAATTTCAGCAGGATTATCTAATAATTACGTAGAAAGTTAGACATTAATGAATGATTTTACTAAATATTTATATGTGGGGTCTGAACATGAATAAAAAAATAGGCATAATACTTATTATACTGGGCGCTGCAATTGCTGTACCTTTATTTGCACTCCATTCTAAAAAAGTGGATACAATTGAAATACCTCCAAGTAAAGGTGATTATGTATATAAAACACCAACAGAAACATTTGAGCTAACTTGGACCGGTACTATAGATGCTATACATGGCAATCTACAAGAGACAACTATAAAAGGCAAACAAACTAGTGTGCAAAATTATCCTTTTACAGGTACGGTTACAACTCCAACTTTAAATTTAATATACACAGATCTACCAATTAAAACAACTGCAACATTTAATTCTGACAATACTCTAACATTACTAATGCATAATGCTGATGATCTCCAAGTACATATAGTGTTTTCCTCTGTTTCTGATATACCCTTACCTTTAGTAGACACAACTGTAGCTACAAAACAAGAAGAAGACTTCACTACACTAACAAAATTAGACAGTGCTTACGGTACTTTATGTAAAGATGAATCTACACTTCAATTATACGACTTAAGTTCTCACCTACACGAACTATCTACCGACTGCACTTTAATGCAAAACGACTATACAGTATTCAAAACTGCTATGGATACTAATCAATACTTAGTTGCTAAAAAGGATTGTTATCCTGTCCTTGCTTTAGATTTAAACACTACTATACAGTTAGACGAAACTACAATTTCTGCTATTTGTGCTACTGTTGAAAGTTTAAAGCAAACGGTTATCACGGATCAAGCAAATTTGAAAGATCTCTACGCAACCTATAAATCACAAAACAACACTACAAAATACTTCACGGATACACAAATACAGACACTGTTAGATAAAGCTACAACAGACTTAAAAGTTTGCTCATCAAAAATAGCAGAACAAACTGCAACAGCAACAAATCTCTTCGCTGCAAGTAAAGTATTACTTCAGCAAGCTCAAACCAGTCTACAAACTGCACCAAATCAAGGATTTGATACTAATTAAACGCCGTATGACCTGTATACCAAGAATATATCAAATCATCTCTTTATGTTTCTGTTCCTTATCTGGTATAGGAAAATGTATAAAGTAGGGCATGCCTCACTTATTGAGATTTTCTATTGGTATGCCACACCCCTATCCGTAATTTCGAGCACTACCTTACCGTCCTCTACATAACTTTTAATAGTTAGGGAACCTCTTTCCTCCATTGCGTCCTGAGTGAGGAAAACCTCAATCAATTTGATGCGGGTTCCGCTGGGTCAAGGCAGAACGCTTTTCCTTCCCCTTGTGAACCCGCTCAAATTTGAGCTGAAGTGGCCATTAATGCCAATAAGCAATGCTAAAAATGCTAGTGCTATTATTTATTGAACTCTGTAAATCGATGTGTTTTACGGTTGTTTGGTAGTACTTAAACTACCATACGCCTGCATAGCCGCTGCAAGTGCAGAATTAATAGTGTTCTCTTGATCTTGTGTAATTGATCCATTAGATACTAAGCTATCCAAGGGATTTGTACTAGCTGTACTAGACTGGGCCGAACTTGAACTGTCAGTGTCAGTAGTGGACGGGGCCGAACTTGAACCGCCATGATGACCGTGATGACCATGATGACTAGCTTTTAAAGTGTTAGTAACTGCATTTGCTTGAGATTGAGATATTACTCCACTAGTAACTAAACTGCCCAATGGACCTGATGTAGTGGCGCTACCTGTTGTGGCAGTACTAGCTGTGCTGGATTGAGATTGAGTACCCGATTGTGCTTGCATAGCCGCCTGCAGTGTGCTATCTATAGCGGTTTCTTGATCTTGCGTGATGGTGCCATTAGAAACTAGAGCATCTAAGGGATTGGTCTTTGAACTATTAGCCGCTTGCAATGCTTGTGGACTAAATTGAGCAGTATCCTGTTGAGCGGAAGAAGTGGTAGAAGTAGTGTTGCCGGCAGCACTACTTCTCTTGTCGGCAATTTGTTGACTGATTTGAGCCTGTAATTGGGCCATTAATACTTGACTTTGACTTTGAGTTGGGCCGGTACTGCTTATTGGTGAAATACTCATTAAAAATTCCCCTTTCTTAATACACAACCAACTATGGTATTATTCACTTCATATTTGGTTGACCAAATTTAGTCTTCAATTACCATATCGGCTTATGAATATTAAATCTTATAGGTCTAACAAAATCTTAATGAAATTATCACAAATTCATTTCATGTTGTGATGACCTTCTAACTCTTATCGCTCTAGGTGTCATTTTTTCTTGTGCCCAAGGTTACGCATTTTAATCATGTCTTCAGTCGTCTTTTGTGTCAAATCCTCTACAGTATTTACCCCGGTCCGTTTCAGAGTTTATAATAGATTCCTGCCCAAATACCGTTAGCATGATAATTTTGGGATGTTTCATCTTTGTCCGAGCATTAATTCGCTCCAATACGCTTAACTCATCAACCTGAGCGTTTCGTGCTTAAATTGGTTAATCGCTCATTTCCTTATTCTGATTCTCCTCCGGAATAGGGAAAAGAACACAGAATGTTGTCCCACTAGGACCCGAATTGACACAGACCTTAGCGTTATGAGCTTCTGCAATTTTGTAGCATGATGCTAGACCCAAGCCAGTCCCGGTATCTTTGGTCGTAAAGAAGGGGGTTCCCAACTTATTAAGATTTTCTGGCGAAATACCACATCCCTCATCCGTAAATTCGAGCACAACTTTGCCATCCTGTAAATAACTTTTAATGGTCAAGGACCCGTCTTTCGCCATTGCCTCAAGGCCATTACGGGTTAAATTAAGAACCAATTGAGAGATTTCCTTCCTGTTTAATTTTAGGTTAGGAATCTCTCTAGGAATAAAGCTAATTTGCTTGTTTTGAGTAAAGGAGTCGGCCTCTAAAAGTGGGTATAAATAAGATACAATGTCGTTGAGATTTTGAGACTTCAGTTCAGTTTGTTTTGTTTGAGCTAGGGAAAGGAATTCTGTAATAATCAAATTTGCACGATCTATTTCCGAAAGCATCAACGCGAAGGTAGGCTTCCTAGCAGAAAATTCAGGTTTTTCACCTAACAATTGGAGAAAACCGCGCACCGTAGTCATAGGATTTCTTATTTCATGTGCGATACCGGCGGCTAATTGACCTACAAGGTTAAGGCGATCTAGTTTAGCCATCTCTTCTTGAATACGCTTTTGTTCCGTAACGTCAATCATTCCTGTGATGTGGCAAGGCTTACCGTCTAAATAGAATAGTTGGCTCCAAGTTAAACCCTGCCGAATTTCACCTGATTCAGTGCGGAAGTCAACGTCAACGTTATCAATCTTGCCCAGTTCCATAATTTTCTTCCCGCGTTCTTGTCTCTTACTAGTATCTACAAAAAAGTTCAAATCCTTTGTTGTGTGACCAATAATCTCCTCGCGGATATAACCCGTACCTGAGCAAAATGCCTCATTGACATCAACAAATTTGCCTTCCTCAACAGTGGCCAACACCATCATAATCGGACCGCCATGGAAAGCTTTGAAGAATTTGTCTTCGGATTGACGTAGGGTTTCTTCTGCTAGCTTTCTTCTTGTGATATCTCGGAAATAACATGTCACGCCAGTTTCTGTAGGGTATACACTTAATTCTAACCATTTATTACCTAGAGCCTCGGAAATAATTTCAAAAGTAACTGACTTCTTTTCGATCATTACTTCCTGATAGTAAAATAATGCAGTATCATTGGCTTTATATACTTCCGTCATTTTTTTGCCTAATATCTCCTCCCGAGATTTTGCGAAGGCGATTTCTGCTGCGCGATTTATATAAGTAAATTTCAAGTCTCGATCCAGAGCATAAAAACCATCAGTCATACTCTCAAGAATGGATACCACCTCTTCTTGAGATTTAGTCAGTTCATCCCTCGCTAATTTACTTTCAGTAATATCCCTGTAATAGACTGACAGACCAAAATGGGTGGGGTACGCTGTTACCTGGTTCCATAAGCCTTTATTTAGCACACAACAAACTTCAAATGTAATAGGTAAGTAATCATCCCAAGCCTTTTGAAAGTTTGGTCCACATAAGCAATCTCGTGTTAAAGGGTTTATTTCCCATAATACTTTACCCAAAAGTTCTTCGCTTGTTTTTTTCAGCAACTTCTCGGCCTTATTATTTACAAACGTGAAACGCCATTGATTGTCTAACACGTAGAAAGCGTCTTGCGTATGAGTCATTATATCTGCAATAAGCTGATTACGGTGGGAAAGGTCGGCCTCTAATTTTAAGTTTCTAGTGAGTTGTTCTACTTTTTCTGCTTGCAATTGTTTCATTTCAGTTATGTCGTTATAAGCTAACAAAACACATTCTTGGTCATCAATTTGTATTTCTTGAGCTGAAAGAACGGCCGTCCCTTGTGAACCGTATTTCATTACAAATGGACATTCAATGTTTTGGACTGACCCTTGTTCCTCTAAAGTTTTAATCATTTCGATAAATCCATTTTCGGGAGCACCAACTGAAATCGGGGTTTCACCAATAACATCTTCACGGGTAAAACCCCTCGCTTCCAGGAAACGGCGGTTAACATCAATATACTTGTTGTCGAATTTCCTTAAAATAGCCATCATATGGGGAGCTAAATGAAACGCTTTTGAAAATTTCTCTTCTGCAGCTCTAAGCTTTGCCTGCTCCATCCTCCGATCAGTTACATCGTTAATAATAGCTATACAAGCGTTCTCACCACTAGGCATTTGAAAGCTCGATATATCCGCAACAAAATTCCTACCGTCTTCTGTCGTGATTTCTTTATGATGGGGTTCTTTTGTACTAGGCCATGTCTTATCCGTGTACAATAATGGAAACAGTTTTTCAATAAAAGGGTAAGCTTTGAGTTCGGTTTTTATATTTTCACTAAGCAAAATTGATGCATGAGCACCAAAAACCATAATGTTTATAGGACTAGAGTTTATTATCGCCTTTAGGATCGAGGCATTACTATAAATTTCACGCGCCCAGAAATAGTGGGTGAAAATTATAATTGTTGCTAACGGAGTGATGATGATAACAGGGCCTGAGACAAGTCTAAGAGCTAGTAACGAGCCGCTATCAAACGTGGGAANNATGCATGCCATGATGATACCAATGATAAACCACAACCATATTTTTTTTCCATTACGATTATCCCTCAAATACCTACGCAAGATACAACCAAAACATGCAAAAACAACAATATTAGTGATTCCGCTCACCAAACCATCACCACCCATACCGTAACGAAATAGAGCGCTCATAATAGCTGTAATCAAAGCGGTTACTGGACCACCAGTAAAACCAGCCAGAGTCAGTATAACCGTTCTGAAATCGAAATAGTGACCTTCCCCAACCACTATTCCGCCACTCATGACAAATATGGTAATCAGTCCGAACATGATACCCGAAATATAGGTGGAATATTTTTTATTGAGAGACATGTCAACCCATATAACTACACCGCAAAATAATACGACGACCAAAATATTCAATACTAAATTGTAGTACATAACTACTACCTCCTAATGTGCAATTAAAAACGACTTTTTAATTGTACATTAAATTTCAGAGAATTTGTCGCATTATAATTATTATTTGTTCCAAATCTTTTCTATTCTTAAAACGACAATAGGGCCTTCGCAAAGACCCCTTACTTCGATAAATCAAAAATATCCATCTGTCCATTTCCTAAAAACTTCAAATAAGTCCGTCTATGGATGGGACACGACCCGATCCGCTGAATAGTAGCCATGAAGCAAGATAACGTGTACTACGCAAAAAGCCCCCCATCGCCTCAGACCGACAGGGGTGAAATAAAAGGATGTGACCTATCTATATTGTACTAAAGTTCACATGCCTATACAACGCATTAAATGGTAAGGTTTTGTTGAAATATGAGAATAAATATTGGCGGCATAAATATTTACCAAAAACTCAACGGTTCCACCGAATTCGCAACCTAATGAGCCGTTGCTGCTAAATTCAAAAAAGAGCTTCAATAAAAAGTCCCCCATCATTTGACGGAGGCTGGAGGTTAGGGGAAAGGGTTTTATGTAACCGCCTAGTAGTGGCGGTAATATATTATAATCTGAATTTGCTGCCTTTACAATGGCAAACCACATAACTGCCTGTAATAAAGTGTATACCAACGTATACTAGTTTATATATAGTAGACGTTTATAAATGGTACATAGTGGCAATAATTACATTAAGACCTCTTTTTTTATTATGGTACAACAGCAAAAAGGGCTTATTTACTCAGTCACGAGTAGGTAAGTCCTTTTTGTCGGTAAACTAATTCTTTAAGCAGCTTCCCAGCTTTAAATCGTATCCCACAAGTTCGGTCTTTACTCGGCGAATGGCCAAATAAAAATACCCCTTTGCTAATGGGGTACCCTGTAAAAATTATTTCGCACTAAGTTCAAGCGGAATAGTTGATAGTTTTGGCATATCTTTTAATTGGCTTGTTTTCGGTTGTGCTGTATATCTGTACTTAAATAATGTATATTTAGAAGGCAGATGCTCTTTTAATTTTCCTCCTACATCTGAATCAGATCTTCCTACATATTCAATAATAAAAGCAGTTTTCTCAAAATTCAGATATCCCAGAGCATAATCGCCAGATTGTGTATGAATTATTTCTCTATTCAGAGTAAATGCATCGTAATCATATGGTCCATTCATTCTCAACGAATCCACTTTATAACCCCTTTCTATTATTTACCATACCTCATTATACCACCTCTTCCGTTTTTAGCCTAAAGAATTCTACTCATCATCGGATAATTCTCATAATTAACCGTCCCCCCGATTTTAAACCTCACCCCACTATTTATAAATTAAGAACGAAAGACAGCCTTAACGCATTCTTCCTTTCATTTTAAATAATATAAACAACGCTTTCTCAAGTTTTTAAAACGTGGGAGGGCGTTTTTCTCATCTAATTCCAGATAATTATCTATGGATATGAAGAAGTTGTGTTGAACCAGTCAGTTCAGGAAGGATACATGTATAGCCATGGAGAATAGACCATAAATAGGAATAAATGGGGTTCATGTGGACGAAGCGGTTGAACTGATTTCCATTACACCCTGCGGAAATAGAAATCACCCTGCTTTTTAAAGACGATAGGAGAGATTCATTACATGAAAATAGTAAAAAAAGCCTTAGCTGCCTTAGCTATTACAGGTATGGCTCTAACAATGGCTCCGTTTAATGCCTTTGCAGACAGGATAACGACTGCACGGCTGTCCGGTTCCGACAGAATTGGAACCTCCATTGCAATAGTAGATGCTGGCTGGACTACTACTGACACGGCTATCTTAGCTTCATCTGACGATGCCGATTTGGTAGATGTTTTATTAGCTGCACCCTTAGCAGGTAAAACAGCTCCGATCTTGTTAACGGACAACAATACCCTGACGGCTGCTACTCAAGCTGAATTAATCAGACTTGGCGTAAAGAATGTCTATGTGGTTGGATCTATTAGTCAATCAGTTATTGATCAAGTCAACGCGATAAACGGTGTAAATACTACAGTCCTAGAAGGTGCAGATAGAATTGCAACAGCGAATAAAATTTCTGCTAAACTAATCAATCCAACAGGTTCTTTCGTAGTAGGGTATGGGGCTTTAGCTGATGCTTTATCAATAGTTTCTTACGCCGCTGCTAACAACTACTCAATCTTAGTGGCTAACCCTGATGGAACCCTACCAGCTTCGGAGAATGCTTACAAAGGTGTCACTACATACATCATTGGAGGTCCTACTCTTGTAGCAGACATCCCTGAGGCTACACGTCTCTTTGGTGCCGATCGTTTCGCGACGAATCTGGCCGTCCTCAAAGCTTTAACCTATAAATATGACAACGTCTATGTTGCTAACGGTACAGACACTCACTTGGTTGACTCTCTCGTTGCATCATCTCTTGCAGCTAAGACAAATTCACCTATTGTTCTTAATGACACTAATGGAGACGGTTCAATTGCATCTACTAGTATTAACAGCAAGCTTGGTTCAACGTCAGTAGTAACTGCTCTTGGCGGTCACAACCTAGTCACTGATGCCGATGTTGCACAAATTACAACTGCTCTTAATTCAGCTGTGGGAGGCGGGTCTTCAAGTGATAGTGTAACCCCATCGGTGACTGCTG
>OMOF01000304.1 GCA_900290375.1 Candidatus Desulfosporosinus infrequens | reverse complement strand
GCTTGGATAGACGAGCGTCCAGAGCAAGTTATAGGAATTTTTGAAACCTTCGAAAAAGCCCATGAACAATTATTTTATATTTTCGCAAACAAAGAATTCGAACAGATGAGAACGCAGGATTTTGAACATTTGTGTTAGTCTTATGCAAGCACCATTTTTTCTTCGCATTCTATTGCCTTGACTAAGGTAGCGATAGCCACCCGCATCTGCTCTTCTGTCGGTTCTGCTGTCACAATGTGTTTCTGAATGAAACTAGCAATCAGAAACGCTCGTTTTAAATGATTACGACGAGAACTCCAGTTGAAGACCTCGTAACCAATTGACAGAGAACCGACTAATATGAGCAGCGGCATCTGGTAGGCCACCGATGAAAGCAGAATCAAGATTGGAAACAATATCACGACCAAGTTAGTACCGCAACGCTCGCTAATTCGGCTAGCCTCCTTTACCGCACTCATTGAGAGATCTGTACCGCTTGTATAAATGTTGAAGGCTTTATGCTCCGCTCCATGAAACTGCCAGAGTCGTTTCAGGAGAAATACGGAAGCAATCAGAACAACCCCACAAATGGCGAGCACCGGCCAGACTGGCTCAGTAACAACCATATCGTTAGAAGGAAATATCCAATCCCACGGTATAACGAAGAAAAGAATCAAACTTAGAAATAACTTAAGATTAAGCTTTGCTAGCTTAGAAACTCCCCGCAAGCAAGGAACTTGGTCCATTAGCTTAAATATCCGAATCCCGGGCAGTCGAGTTACATTGATAGATATATTTCCATGTGATAACTTCCCTCGAACAACATGCGAGTTAGTTGCAAATGTAATTCCATTAATATGTGCCCGCCCTCCTATGACAGCCAAATATCTCACCACCCTTTGCATACAATACATTACAATACATTACATTACATTACCATTCTATCCTAACACAACTGAAATCTTATGGGAAAAGTCGTCCAGACGAAGAATATTCCACTTTACTCTGGACATTATGTCTCTCCGCAATATTATAACACGTTGCTAAGCCCAAACCATTACCTCCTTCCTTAATTTTATAGAAGAGTTTACTGTTCGATTGGAACAACATGCTTAAGAAATGCAAATAGCACCAATCAATCGACGAGGTGCTTTACCGCCTTTTGATTGGTGCTATTTGCATTAGCAAGCAATAGCTTTTATAATACTTAATATTGACAGGTTTTTCTCCTTTTATGTCGAAGCTAACGGGTGTTCGAACCATATAACGGAAAGGTGGTGAATATTATGCATGACATACCCGATTCTGACTTTGATAGCATAGCTAAAGACATTGAAGAGAAAGCTAAGCAACCAATGGGTATGGTAAGTTTCAACGATCTGTTTACTCCGTCTTTTATGACTAGTTACACAAAGTTTTCCAATTTCAACGATTTACTCGAGGCTGGAAAATACAAAGTAAAAAGTATAGAGGACTTCATGGCTATTCAAGATGCTAAATTTGATAAATTTATAAATACTATCAGCAAATTTAAAACATGGGAAAAAATGCAATCCGCTGCGGTTGCTGAATATCTTAAGAAGGCACCAAACCCAAACTTATAGTCCTTGATCATTTCTTAATTTACGAGTCAAAAAAGCCATCACCGTAAATTCGGTGATGGCTTTTTTTAGTTTGCTAATTCAAATGCCGAGGTTTGAGGGTTAAAAATAAAGACTTCTCCCGTTTCAATAGTATAATACATGCCGATAATTTCCAATTCTTTCTTATTGAACGCTTCTGCGACATAAGGGTAAGTTAACAAATGCTTAATCTGTTCAACAATATTCATTTGCTCTGTTAGCCATTCTCTAAATTCCAAATCCTTAGTTTTACCATTT
>OMOF01000123.1:251-2417 GCA_900290375.1 Candidatus Desulfosporosinus infrequens | reverse complement strand
TGATGAGGATAAAATGAAACAGGTGCTTTTGAATCTTTTTCATAATGCGGTACAGTATACGGATCCCGAAAAGGGGGATATCCAACTTTCTTTGGATAAGGTCGCCGATGGTGTTGAACTGACCGTGAGAGATAACGGTTCTGGCATACCGGAGAAACATTTGCCTTATCTGTTCGACCGTTTTTATCGCAGTGATCCTTCTAGGGCCAGAAAATATGGCGGGGCCGGACTAGGATTGGCCATTACAAAATCGATTGTGGAGCTCCATGGGGGGACGATACGGGTGGAAAGTGTCGAAGGGGAAGGAACTGTATTTTATGTATTGCTACCAGATTTAAGCATTAACTAAGAGCGTCAACGCTCTACTCACTCGCCCAAAGCACTGGTCCACCTTCAACGCATCAAGCAGGTGGACCAGTGCTTTTCTACTTGTCATAGTGCACAATTATCGGACCCATCGGATAAAAATAAAGGCACTACACTATTGAAGTATAGCGCCGTTATTTTTATCCTCAACTCACTTTTACGCCATGTTTCGCCGTCAATCAAGAATATAATTGTCTGCAACTGCAAGAACAAACCTGAATGGAGGAGTAATTATTATGCTGTTTGTAAATCTAAAATTAGTTAAAGGACAAGTATCTTCAGAACAAAAGAAAAAACTTATAGAAGGGATAACTGATCTAATTGTTAATATTATGAGAAGGGACAGGAATTTCACTGTAATAACTGTAGATGAGCTTGGTAGAGACAACTGGGCAATTGGTGGAAAAACGTTAGAACATACCTCTCTTGAATGTAGAATTGTTTCATTTGTAAAATTATATTCTCTACCTAAGAGAAAACGGAGTATGGGCACGCCTGTAGAATCCGTAATGTGTTTATCAATAAGTATGGTCATGAGCCTCTCAGAGCTAGTTTGTGGTGGCCGGATGACCGTACCTGGTGTGTAGCGACCGAGATTGATTTCAGATGGACCTATGTCGGTGGTTCACAGGCTTGTATTAATGAATTGCTTGCAGACACGCGATTAGAAGATCTAGCAACAAAGCCTGAACATCGTGGAGACTACCCTAGTGATGTGGTCATGAATATCCTTCCATGATTCATGGGAGAGGAGCAAGGATGATATGAAGAAGTATGGTTACGTACTAGTGGTATTAATGCTTATTTTGTCTGGTTGTGGGTCCCATGTAATAAGCCCTGCCAACAAAAGCGGGCAAACGAAGGCGTCTACACCAATAATTCCAGCGGATGTAACAGGAGTATTCGAACCGGTAAAGGATGACAAAAANNCAAATGGCTGGAAACAGGAAGTTCCCGATGAGAATATGATAATCATTGTTGAGGTTGGTAACCTTAAAGGCGATCCTATGCAAGGAATAGTAGTTGTTCAGAATCAAAGAACTGGTACAGGGGAGGTCTTATCGGAAAAGAAGTTCCAAACTCCCGGTAAACACGGTTCGATTAGAATAACATATACGAATAACTTTAATTTTACTATTGAAGCGGAGGACAAAACTTCTTTTCTATTTAACGTATACAACGGATTTGCTAGTGTTTCAAATGGGGTAGAAAACAAAGAGGTATTTCAAGGCACAAATATGAAATTTGAATATTTTTATCGAGGTTTTGCAACCGTAAAAAATAATATGATGAGCACATATCCACAAGGTACATTAATCATAGAAACAGATGCTGATTGGCATGACTTTATGGATAGATATGTTCCAGGAATCCCTTATTACATACCAGTCGATTATTCTAAAGAATATTTGGTTTATAATGGTAGTTTTCCTGCAAAACCAACTTATTCAACGGGGCATGATATTAAAGGGTTTATTATAAATGAAAACAAGTTGGATACTGAGTATGTAATGCACGAAACGACTGGTGATGCAAACGGCATTTATGCCCAAAACATTGATGATATTATTCATATTTTCGTGAATATCGTTAAGGTTAATAAAAGTGATATACCTCGAAGTACTGAGAATATATACCATAAAAAATGATCTCAACAGTAAGTCAAAAGACAGCCACCTGTCTATAATTACAAGGGGCTGTCGTTTTTCATAACCGTCATTATAGGACTTTATGAGAACGTATCGCCTGCGATTCTATTGTATTGGGCACCTGCCGTTTGTTAACACGGATAGTGGCGTG
>OMOF01000123.1:0-241 GCA_900290375.1 Candidatus Desulfosporosinus infrequens | reverse complement strand
ACAGGTTTCGCCTAATTTCGCAAGGAAGTTATGAGATGATTGAGCCATCTTGAGTTAATACCCATTGGCCGTATGCAGAAAGCTGTGCTTCCATAAGGAGAATTGGGAGACTGGCTTTGTAGATATTTTGTCTATAATTATAAGTTGGAATAAACTGGGTTAAAGTATAATTAATAGGATAACTGGAAGTTAATTTCTAAGTCAATTGTTGCGGGCGTTATGGCAAGGCAATTGACTTGAA
>OMOF01000165.1 GCA_900290375.1 Candidatus Desulfosporosinus infrequens | reverse complement strand
CATTTACCTTTAAAAATATCTTCGTTCATTTTTAGTCCCCCTTTAATTTAATGTCGCCTATTGTGAACATATGTCGTATTGATCAACTTGAATATCATCAAATATCGTGTTTGCTTCAACGAGAATGCTCCTTGGCAGCCAATTCATCGGCCCAGTATCCCTGACGATTGTAATGTCGATACAGTCCAGTCTCATAATCCCGAGTTAGCAGAGACTCCTCCGTGTATTCCGGTGACTGCTTGATGGTCTCGCGGAGAAGGCTGACGAATACTTTCATCTCGTCCCAACTAACTCTCACGATTCATTGCGGTGAAATCAGAACCTTTTTCCCCAGCCACCAGTTCCTTGTATCGATGATTAGATAACGAATCGCCCACGTCTCATCGTCGATGACAAAATCCTCGACATGGCCAACTTTCCAACTTTACAAGTCATTCTTCTCCCATTCAACAATGAATTTTGCTAAATCTTTTCCCATTACAGGTATGCGGCTGCTGGTTACCCCGCAGTTGAGACAGATATCATTTTTAAATCCCTGAGCGGTACATTTATTTGAAACTTCCTGAGAACATCCATAGTTACCGCATTTTGAACATCTGAACATAGGATTTTTGCAGGGATGATCATGTTTTTCTCCGGTACATCTTGCAATATTAGCCTTCTCTTCATCGGACAAGTCCACATGACGTTTCTGATTTAGTTGGCCGCCTCTCAACCAAAATATGTTTTTATTAGGAACTACTCTTTGTCCTTCCATTATAACCCCTCCCCAATTCAACTTTTCCGCATAAGTAATTTTTCATAGGCTTTCGTATTTTTCAAACGTCCCTATCTTTTTGGTTTTGATATCTTTTCTTGAAATTTATAGTATTTTTCTTCCTTGAAGTAACCGTACCACAATCAGCACAAGCGCAATTACCAAAAGAATGTGGATTAACCCACCACCGATGGAAGTAATAAAACCGAGAAGCCATAAGACCACGAGAATAACAGCAATCGTCCATAACATACATTATCATTCTTCCTTTACTATGGTTGCTCAGCAAGTTCTACTTGCCGGAAGAAAAAATTAAGTACAGTATGCTTTTTTCTTCTGCTTAGAAGCATAACAGAAAAAAATGCCATTCCTATGACATTTTTCTTCTATTAAGGAGCTGTTCTATTAGCTACATAACTGAAAATCATTTGCTTTAGCAGGGCTTCACATCACCTCTGCAAAGTTCACCCTTGATGGATGCACTACCTTCCAGGTGTTGAGCTACGAGTTACCTTCTTAAAATAGATGAAAAACTGCCCAGTTTCCAAGATAGCCACCGCGGAGGTGTCATACTATTTTGCATCTAAAGTGTGGATGCCGTTCAACACCATAGTTCCAGAAGTAAAATATTAACGCCATTAGCTATTTCCATCGTTCATACGCGGATTAGTATCAAATGTATGGAAACCAGTCATTAATATTCACCACTCCATACTAATGTCCCTATGTCGATTCCCGTGTCACTCTTCAAATTCCACCACCCTCATCCCGCTCTTCAGTTCCAAAACAAAATGCGCTGGTGTGAGAACTTCTATCTTCTCAACCAGCGCATTAAATATTACTTCATCAAATTCTTCGAGCAGTGAATCCCTGCTGTTTATCGTCTGTACAATTTCATCAAACCTTTGTTTCAGCCCATCCTTCAAGTCGATTACCTTATCAAGCTTCAACCTTTTCTTTCGTACTTCCCCCAGTTCTCCAGATATGCTTTTGTACTCCTTGATGTGGAAAAGTATGGTGTTTCAACGAGAAGACGGAATTCCTCATGGCTACTCAGTAGGATCGACGTACGTTCGTTAATTCGGCAGTATCACTGTCCAAAGCAATTAAGTCTTCCGCATTAAGCTCTTTTAAGGTTTTTTTACCCATTGAAATCATTGCTTCTTCCATTTCTAAAACCATTGACACAAAAACATTGACGACACTTTTGTGGGCCATTTCAATATTGAGTTTATGTTTTTCCTTGGAATTGTAAAATACCAAAGTAGCCGGAGGTTCCCACGGAAGTACCTTCTTAGTCTGCATATGAGTTAAGGCAAAGAGAGGCACTGTACCGAGGTAGACTGCATCCGCTCCTAAAGCTAGTGCTTTAAGGCATGCTCCAGGAGTGAAAAATCCTCCTGCTATAATTAAGCTTACATTACTAGTTTTCAAAAAGGCAACCGCTCTTACTAAAGCCTGCAATGTAGGTAGCCCAAAATCATCTTGCTTGATCGAAGACGAACCATGTGTACCACCTTGCGCACCATCTAATACTATGACGTCGAAACCTAAATCAACGGCGAATGATAATTCTTCCTCTAGATTTCCACTTGCCATTAGTTTTAATGCTATAGGGATGCCCTTCGCTCTTTTACGTAGAATTTCCATAAATCCAGGCCAGTCCTCCAAGCATTGAATACCGGGTGGTGTTGGAAAGGATATTGGAGCCTCACCATCACTTAATCCTCCTAATACGCTTGCTCTGCCTTGAAAAGCTGTTATGTCAAAATTAGACGCGCCACTATCAGCACCTTGACCTAATTGGACTTCTAACATATCGGCATATGATATTTCTTCGTCAGTTCTGGCTCCCCACTTCCAACGGCAGATTTGCAAAACATACTTTCCTGCGTTCTCACGCTCCTCTGGTAAAGCCGGTCCCTCTCCAGAACTTATTGCCGTATCCAATACCTTTGATGCCATGGCCAGTGCTATTTTAGATTCTTCACTAAGAGCCACTCCATAACCCATGCCACTAATCATGATAGGCATACTTAGTGTCATGGGTCTCTTCGCATTAGGGCCAATTGTGACTTGCATATTTACCTTAAAACTTGCCGGTAATGATAACTTGGCTAATTGTGACGGTACAAACATTAGATTATCAAAGTCTGGACTAAATTTTAAAGTGGGGCCAACTGGTCGCGTTAGAGGTTTCCCGTCAACTGCCCTCAGTTCCATCTCTACTAAATTCTGGATAGAATTTCGTTTACCAGCTATCCAAATCTCAAATAAATTTTCGCCATACATATCAGAAAATAATTTGCTTGTAAAATCGCCGATCATCCACTTTAATAAGGCTCTTAAGATAAACTTTGCAAGAAGAAGAAGAACAAGAAGAATAGCAATAAGACCAATATATAAAAGAATTTCTTCTACACTAATCATCCCCTTGTTATTCACAGGTTAGATGCACCCGTAAATTAATGATGCTAAACCAAATACAAAACGAGATACCATATATGATAGATTACTCCAAGCATCTTTTGAATTGACCTTGTTACTATTCAAACCCACTAAGAAAAGCTGTGACAATGGAACCAAACGCACTCTAAAAAATAAACTCAGAGAACTAGTTTACCCCGTACAAAAGCTACAAAGCCCTCATACCAGATATCATGCGAGATAAATTCGATCGTTTACTTTCCTCATTAAATATCACACCCTTGTCACTATGATTTCCTTTATATGAATTAAAATACAGCCATAATCTAATTCAGAGCACCGTCGACTCTAGGTACACTTTCCTGAGACATCACTTATACTGATTCTCTCCTCCAGCTCTTCAGTTAACTATTTCCTCAACCCTCATTCCGCTCTTCAACTCAAAAACAAAATGCGTTGGCGTGAGAATCAAGCCTCTCACCAACGCATTAAATATTTCCTCATCAAATTCTTCGAGCAGTGAATACCTGCTGGTTATTGTCTCTAGAACCTTATTAACGGGCATGTGCATCCCTCTCTTAATATACAATCCTATGGGGTGGCGCATGCCCAATGTCCCAGCCGTAACATTTGTCTGGGTTGGTTCTTACATCACTTGCAGTGATCGGTTTGATGTGGTGAACAATCTCACCAAGCGATCCGCAGTCTTCACAGAGTCCAAATTTGGCATTAAAAAAAGCATCGCGGCATTTCTTCCAAGCGGTGCTGGCATAGAATGTTCTTAAGATACCTGTGCTCAAGGTCAACCCTCCCTCCAACAACATATGGACTCCTCAGTTTTGAGTTTTCATTATATCTTTTGTTAAAACCCGTGATTCCTAAATAATGTTTACATTCAGTTCACAAATAAGTTGATTTCAGTTTACAGAGTGCTCTTATAATCAAGTCATAATCTAAATTTAGTAGAGCCAAGCTGAAAAATAGGACTTAAGTACCATGTTCTTCACGACTTAAGTACTATGGTTTCCTATGGGTATTTGAACGATTAAGTAAGTGGCGATACTCACAAAAAGGGTAATTTCAGTTTGCAAATCAGACGAACACAAACAAGACTTCAGTCCTACGTTCTTCTCAGGAAACTCTCAGTTTCACGTGGTAAATTTATGTTGAAGTTAAAAAGGTAGCTCATTAAAACTGAAAAAAGAAAGGAAGATGTTTAAATGCGTAATTTAAAAACTTTATTGACCTCGGGATTAGTTATAGGTACTTGTCTATTTTCTGCTGTGCCTGCAATGGCTGCCACGACCACAACAAATCCTAACGCCGCTGCTTTAACTCAGATCCAGACACTTCGCCAGCAAGACAAAACGTTAGGGGATCAGTTAACCAGCCAAAGACAAAGTAATCAAACGCAGCGCACGGCTGATTGGGCGCAAAAAAACTATACTGCTCTATCGAAAGCAAAAACAGACCAGATTTCTTTTGAAGGCGACTACACAACGTCACTTACTGATAGGTTTAAACTGGAACTAGATACAATTCAATTACAAGCAGACCGTCAGGCTAAAAATACAACTAATATCCCTGCAGACCTGCAGGCCGTCATCGGCGATTTAAACGCTCAAATTACAATCAGAGGAACACTGTTAACGGACGCTCAAACGATCTTTACGGATTTGGGTGGTACCCCAGCTCCAACAACACCACCAGCGGCTCAATAATAGGCCTATAGAAAAAACAAAGCACCGTCATTTTTTTGAAATGATGGTGCTTTGTTTATGGCATTTCGTTAATTACATATACCCACTATGCTATTACTCTATTTCTTAAATTGAGGGATAATATTCTCTTAAGTACAGAACCTAAAAGAATAGTTTTATTTTGGGAGGAACAAGATGGTATACGAAACTTCAAGATTATTGGCAAATCAATCCTATCAACATTGGGTGTCTCAGGAGCTTTTCTCTTTCGGGTGGTTTCTTACAATTATTGTGCTTGCTGTTGTTTATACAATTTGGCTTAAGTTAGTTGATAAAAGTAAATTAAGAGATTTATTGCTTCTAGGATCGCTATGTGCTGTTGGTTTCCTTATAACCGATATTGTTTTCTTGAGCTTCTTTGGAACAGTAGAGTTCAAAATCCGTCTTTTCCCTTTTGACCCTCCTATATTCCTTGTTAGCGTTACAAAAGCACCAATAGTATACATGCTTGTTCAGCAATATACGTCTTCATGGAAAGGTTACTTACTTTGGGCTAGTATTGGGGCAGCAGTTTTAGCTTTCGTGCTTCTTCCCATCTATTCTCTACTTGGGATTCTCCAACTTCACAACTGGAATTACTTCTATCAATTTCTGCTTATACTCACAGGTGGAATATTAGCTAGGGCGGCTTTACTTTGGATTACGGGCATTGAACAAATACATCCTAATTCAAAATGAGAAATATCTAGCTTTTGTTTCCTTGTCTTGATTACTGACGAGTTTTTTGAAGAATCTTTAGTTTTCGGCAACGGTTGGAAACAGACAATAAATTTCACTTTATCCTACAAATGCGTCACAATATTAGAAAACAAATAATATGAATTATCCTTGCTTCGCAATATCCTACAAATTGCGATATCTATTTCATTATACAGCTACAGCTATATTCATATCATTTCTACGAAAAGGAGTCTCTTACATGACTCTTGTAAGCTAATAACCCCGCTAAGACAAAATATCGCCACACGCGCCAACGTGAAGCGATACAAAGCCCATATATCCCTACTCAGCAGCAACTTTTACAGGTTTCATTCCACTCCGGAAGGCTGAATTGCCCTCTAACCTCTCAATCAGAACCTTCCTGGCTATTTTATATTCATCGCCTACCATGCCGATCTTCACCAGCCAAACTCTAAAGGTGAACTTATCATTATCGGTATCCTTAGATTTAAAAGAAGCATGTTTTTGTACCATGGCACTTTGATTCAATAATGCGACAAGCTGGGTATAGGCTTTTATCTTTTCAGGACTTGCTTCCCATTTATAAAACTTAAATGCAATAAAGCTATTATTAAATCCAAATGTAATCCCTGGACAGCTTTTTTCTCCAGCCTTCTCTAACGCTGTTTTGAAATCCTCTATGGTTTCAATTTTTATTTCCTCTTCCTGGGTTAGGTCTTTCGTCGCAGGTCTTCCTGAGTTACCCTTCCTCGTGTCAGCGAGCCCTTCAGGACGTTGTTCCATTTTTCTAAATCTTGCACATAGGCTGTGAATTCTTTCTCTACCAAGTACACTCGTATCAAAGCCTGCAGTTCTCAGTATCTGTGTCGGCAGCTTGCCCTTCTGGTACTCACTAACGAAAAATTCTCTGAAATCCTGGGTATATGTAATTGACTTTTTACCCACATTCTCCACGTATGGATTTGCCTGAAAATTTCTAATCTCTTCCTGACTAAATAATTTTTTAGCCATTACATTCACCCCACCTATATGATGGACAATTGTAATGCAAAAAGACCCTATAAATAGGGTTCAGTTAAAAAATCTAATTAATGGGTCTTTTTTTAACTGTCCATTTTATAGGGTCCATTTTAACCAACAGATGCTCTTTAATATAAATGAATTATCCAATTTTCACTTATTCAGTCCAACCTCAACCGTAACTTTCTTGCCCTTTTCACCGACCGTATAATCCTTATGATATAGCAGTACACAGGTCTCGACATAATTCAGTTCTCCGCTTGAAATCATTAGAAAACACAGTCATGCTCTTGCCTACATTATCCAAGACTCTTAATTAATCGTTCCTAGTATACAAAGGCTAAGTTCCTTTCAAACTTCTAAATATTTTGTACAATTCTTAAGGCGGCGGTATTACTTTCGTCAACATGATAAATTATCTGTTCACGAACAAATCTTTTCTTTGTTCGGTTCTAAAGTGTGTCATAAAACTGAAACTTAAGATGTAATCATTTTTGGCAATATCTATTTCCAAGTATTCCTTAAGGAATTTACGTATTTAATATTTATTTTAAAGACTATAAGCCTTCTCAAACCCGCTCATACCAAGGCTTTCAATCAATGCCGATATAGCACTATTAAGCACTCCACGTGCTCTGTTTGTATAAAAGAGCTATATTTATTGTATTCTTATTACCGTGACCAGGGGCCCTGTCCAAGGAAACATACAATTGCTTAACTCTTTAATTGTAATTAAGCCTTCCAAGAAACTGGATAATGAGTCACAGGCCATTATGAAAAAAACATTTCACCTACCGTCAAGTCCTTCCCTCGCCTATCCTTTCGGTAAGTTCAAGCAGTACTACGACTTGAACTTACTTCTGGATGTTATCTTTGGTGACAAACTTTATTGTCTGTATACACATTTTTACCCACACTTTGAATAACCACAATGCGTGCAGACAACACAACCACTTTCATGGTTAATCGCCATACCACACTCGGGGCAGGCGTTCTCAAGAGCAACGCTCGCACGAGGTTTCTTTTCAGTAACTTT
Source organism: Candidatus Desulfosporosinus infrequens (assembly GCA_900290375.1). Lineage (GTDB taxonomy): Bacteria > Bacillota > Desulfitobacteriia > Desulfitobacteriales > Desulfitobacteriaceae > Desulfosporosinus > Desulfosporosinus infrequens. Next base: position 4,633 of record OMOF01000165.1, on the reverse strand, counting down.
TCCTACAGAGGATTTCTCACGTGCCACGACACTTGGGTGTTCAGTGGTTGGAACGATTACCTGTGCGCCGAACTGAACATTAATCCCAACTTCGTTATATTTTTTAATGACTCGAGCAATGGCGTCTGGACATGATGTAACACTAACCCCTTCTCTTCGCATGCAAGCCGGACAGCGGATCCCTTTGACCTGCTCAGTGATGGCATCAACAGACAAGCCTGAACGGAGGGCGATGGAAATCAAACGGGCTGTTGCCTCAGATTGGGAGGAGCATCCTCCAGCGCGACCTGTATTCGTGAAAACTTCACAAATCCCTTTTTCGTCGGCATTAACACTAACATAGAGATTCCCGCACCCAATTTTTATTTTTTCTGTAACCCCTATGGTGGTGGTGGGCCGAGGACGGGGTACGACTGTATTCACTTCTGGAATGAACGGTGTTTTAGGAATAAACTGGTCAGAGGCCGGTTGTTGATTCCCTTCGATTCGGCTTTGAGCTTGGCTTTGTGCCGTAGAGGTTCCAGTGGAAAGCACCTGTTCTTCCCGACTGCCATCCCGATAGACTGTTACCCCTTTGCAGTTCAGTTCGTCCGCCAAACGATATACTTCGGCTATCTCCTCTCGTGTTGCGGAGTTGGCAAAGTTAACCGTTTTGGATACTGCATTATCCGTATATTTCTGAAAAGCCGCCTGAATCCGAATATGCCATTCGGGCGCGATCTCTTGAGCCGTAGTAAAGACTTCCTGTACCCAATTCGGTACTTCTGGTAACCCTAGGACGGTCCCTTGTTCCGCAATCTTGTGCATAAGTTCCTGAGAATTGAAACCATATTCATTGGCAAACGCTTCAAAAAGCGGATTTACTTCAATTAGAGCTGTCCCATCCAACACAGTTTTAGTATAGGCAACCGCAAAGAGGGGTTCTACCCCGCTAGAAGCACTGCAAATCATAGAAATAGTTCCGGTCGGAGCAATGGTCGTTAGGGTAGCATTACGTAGTTTCATGACCCCGTCATAAATTGAGCCTTCGTAATTGGGAAACGTTCCCCGTTCTTCAGCTAGTCGTTGTGACTCAATACGAGCCTCTGTCTGGATAAATTTCATAGTCTTTTCTGCATACACCATAGCGTCTTCCGTGGCATAAGAGGTTTGAAGTAAAATGAGCATATCAGCAAAACCCATCACACCAAGCCCGATTTTACGATTTCCTTTAACCACCTCATCTATGATGGTTAGCGGATATTGATTCGCATCGATCACGTTATCAAGGAATCGGACGGACAACCTTGTCACATAACTCAAACGTTCCCAATCGACAACCATTTTTCCGTTCTTCTCCGTCACCATCAACTTGAGGTTAATAGAGCCTAGGTTACAAGCTTCATTCGGTAGCAAGGGTTGCTCACCACAAGGATTCGTAGCTTCAATCTCTCCTTGCAGAGGGGTAGGATTTCCCTCGTTTAAACGGTCAAGAAAAACGATTCCAGGTTCTCCATTTTGCCAGGCATGATCGACGATTTTATTAAAAATCTCCGGTGCGGATAATTTCCCTGCCACGAGACCAGTATGAGGGTCTATGAGATCATAAGGACGTCCTTCACGGACAGCCAGCATAAATTCTTCCGTGATTCCAACGGAAATATTAAAGTTTGTAATCTCTTTATTATCTTCTTTACACTGAATAAAATCCAAAATATCAGGGTGATCCACACGTAGAATTCCCATATTCGCGCCGCGTCGGGTTCCGCCTTGTTTAACCGCTTCCGTGGCGGAATTGAAAACTTTCATAAAGGAAATCGGGCCGGAAGCCACTCCACCGGTTGAGCGAACCATGCTGTTTTTCGGGCGTAAACGAGAAAAGCTAAAGCCGGTCCCTCCACCAGATTTATGAATAATCGCTGCATTTTTTATCGCATCGAAAATTTGTTCCATGCTATCTTCAATCGGTAAGACAAAGCAGGCACTCAATTGCCCAAGGTCCCGACCAGCATTCATCAGCGTCGGCGAGTTTGGCATGAACTCGAGATTAGCCATCATATTATAGAATTCTTTTGCCAGTGCCTCTGTCTCTTCTTTGCTTTTACCGTACTTATCTTCCTCAATATGCGCAACTACACAAGCTACGCGAAAAAGCATATCCTCCGCAGTTTCTACCACTTTTCCGTTTTCTTGTTTTAAATAACGTTTTGCCAAAACGACGCGAGCATTAGGTGTTAAATTAGCCTTTGGCCAGGTTTCTGGCACTTGTCCTTCAAAGCTCAACACGAATCCCAACTTTCCTTCATAACTATTGCGATTAGTCCTTCTTATTAAGGGTCTCTCGCTTTTCAATAAGCTCATGTAATTCTTCCATGAAACGTTGTATATCCCGAAACTGACGATAGACAGAAGCAAACCGTATGTAGGCAACCTCGTCCAAGCCAAACAGTTGTTCCAATACTGCTTCTCCTACGTCAGCACTAGACACCTCACGCTCATGACTGTTACGCAGTTTCTTTTCTACTGCGTAAGCAGCTTCCTCGATTAGTTCCGTAGAAATTGGCCGTTTTTCGCACGCTCTAAGCATGCCAGCCATCATTTTAGAACGAGAAAATTCGTCACGCCGTCCATCTTTTTTTACCACGACGAGGGGAGAATCCTCAAACTTTTCGAAGGTAGTGAACCGGCGCAAACAACGATCACATTCTCGACGTCTACGGACTGTGGTTCCATCTTCAACCTGCCGCGAATCAAGAACTTTCGTATCCTCATTTCCGCAGAACGGACAGTGCACAACTCCACCCCCCACATATAGTATGTTTCAAATTTAATCACACTATATGTTGTGTGTCAAATCTATCTTCAGGCATTATCAGGCTTGTCCTCCTCTCCTCGCTTGTTTTTGCTTACTACCTCTTTTTTCCTACTATTTTACAAGGAGCAGGAATAAAGAAGATTTTGAAAATTGCTTTTATCTCTTTACCTAGATTGCTATAGCGTAGTATTCCTAATGCAAAAAGGGCAGAATAACCTTCGTAACCTTTAGAATCGCATTTTTCAGGAAGGAAGTGATGTAACCATGATCAAGAAATTGCCCCCCGAAAAAAATCCGAATCCTAACACCCAACCAACTCCCCACAATCATCAACCTAGCATGGATTCTAGGGATGGACATGGTCTTTCGAAAGAGGAAGCCCTACGATCAAAAAAGTAACCGAAAGTATCTGTTTACGAAATCTCGTGACTAAGTCTCAATTTACTGACCGTTATTGATGGAATATGAAAGGAGGTATCTGTTCTGAATTGATACCTCCTGCTCATGAATGACATCCGAAGGCAGAATAAAAAAAATCTTGTGATAAAATTTTTTAATAGACAAATACTTTCTTAGTAAAGTGAACTATAATCAGACTACATATGTAAGGAGGATTATAGGCAATGCGAAGTGTTATAATGTCAAATTCCAAGAAACTGATGATCAATTGGACTATTGCAGCTCTGGCTTTAGCCCTGATTGTAGGGTGTTCCGGACCAAACAAACCCGGCAATGGACAAGATCAAACCAACACCGCGACAACTGGTCAGCAAAATACTAATGCCAACACTCCAAATTCGCCTTCATCGTCATCTACTGCTTCGGACTCGATTGTGTATAAAAACACCCAGTATGGTTTTAACTTTACATTACCGGAAAGTTGGAAAAATTATTCGATCGTAAGTAGTCAATGGGAAGCTTTAGCTCAAGAAAGTCAACAGACTGGTAAAACAGCCAATGAAACCGGCCCCATTATTTCGATCAGAGATCCTCAATGGACTTCTAAAATCCCGCGCCAGGATATCCCCATTATGGTATTTACTCTTGATCAATGGGTCTCACTTCAGCAAGGAATATTTCATATAGGAGCCGCGCCCATAGGACCTAGCGAACTGGGTCGTAACAATAGTTACGTTTTTGCGCTTCCTGCGCGTTATAATTTCGCATTTCCCGCGGGGTATGAAGAAGTGGAAACAATTTTAAAAAGTAATCCTCTTCAGGCAGCGCAGACGGCACAACTCCAGCCCGTATCTATGGAATCGCTGTTATCTAATATGATGGCGCTTGGCGAACAAGGTAAAGTGATTAACAGCGACTATGCGGTGAAAACGACAACAATAGAAGACGTTGAGAAAGCTTGGGGAAATGCTGATAAAACTGATTACATAGCCACTGCTAAAGGTAGCTATGCCACATACACAAACCATAATGTTGTGTTTGGTATAAATAAAGGCGACCAAATATTTGAAGTCAGATGTTACGACAACCGATTAGCGGGCCTAACTCTTGCCAAAACGAAAGAGGTTTTGGGAACTCCAGCTTACGATGCTAAAGACAGTAACCAAGAAATCATCGGTTATGCGACAGATTCAGAGTTCAAGGTCGAAATGGTATTCCCTCAGCCAACCGCTGATCAACCTGATCCTGTGATGGACCACTATAATGTTCTTTATCCAAATGGGACAGTTAACGAAATGACGGGCGATCCAGGAAGACAATGGTAAAGAATGCCGGTGTCTTGACCCACAAGCAGAACACAGAAAAGACTACCTCGTTAGAGATAGTCTTTTCGCTTGTTTTACCTGGCGATGACCTGCTTTGCCAGGGGCTTGCGCCCCA
>OMOF01000347.1 GCA_900290375.1 Candidatus Desulfosporosinus infrequens | reverse complement strand
AAGAATTATTACGAGAGAAACGTTTGCGTGTGGTAGAAGAAAAAGTGGCTGCTGCCATTTTAGCTGCCAGAACTGTGGGCTTAGAGCGGGAAGAGCTTCTGGAAATGTTCAAACTACTTTATGAAGAGAGCTAGCCATTTGCCTGATTAATATTTATGGCGGCGAAATAATGGAGAGAGGGAATAAGAATGTTCAATCAACCTTTAGCGCCGAGTGAACCGAAATCCACAGGGTCCCCTAGTGAAATGGACAGTATCCTAGTTGTTGATAATTTGACCAAACATTTTAAGGATTTCTCTTTACAAAATGTCAGTTTTCTTTTGCCTCACGGCTATGTTATGGGTTTTATCGGACCCAACGGATCGGGAAAAAGTACTACAATTAAATTGATTATGAATTTAATTCATAAAGATGGCGGCCAGATTAAGGTGTTCGGCCTCGATAACCTACAACACGAACTCACGATTAAGGACCGCATTGCCTTTGTCTTTGACGAAAACCACTATTATGAGGAGCTGTCCATTCGAGATATGGCCCGAATCGTGGCTTCCTTTTATAAACACTGGGAAACTCAGACCTATGACAAGTGCTTGAAAAACTTTGATCTCGACCCTAAACAAAAGATTAAACAACTCTCTAAAGGAATGAAAATGAAGTTTTCCTTGGCAGTCGCCCTCTCCCATAGGGCCGAGCTCTTAATCATGGATGAGCCGACTTCTGGCCTCGATCCGATGGCACGCAGTGAACTCTTAGAAATCCTGGCTACCCTGATCCAGGATGAGCGTAAGTCCGTCTTTTTTTCCACTCACATCACCTCGGATCTAGATAAGATCGCCGACTTTGTGACCTTTATTAATCACGGCGAAATCATCTTGAGCTCCCCTAAGGACGATATCCTGGAGAAATACGGGATAGTCAAAGGGGCTAATGATATGCTCGACGAAGAAACCAAAAGTCTTTTCATTGGTATAAAAACTAATAAATTCGGGTTTGAAGGGCTTGTACGAGATAAAGAGAAGGCCCACCGCTACTTTAAAGAGCGGGCTATCGTAGAAAAGCCGACCTTGGAGGACATCATGCTTTATACAATGAGGGGGGAGAAGCATGGTTAATTTGGTGCTGAAAGATCTCCTGATTTTGAAACGTTATCTGTGGTTAGCTCCATTATATGGGCTCTTTGCGCTCTATGCCTTCAGAACCATGCCAGGTGGAGCCCTCAGTGTTGGCACAGTTGTTGTAACCTACATGCTCATGCTTCAAGCCATAACCCAGGATGACAAAAATAACTCCGAAATAATGTTGAATAGTCTCCCCCTGCGTCGGAAGGACATTGTCTTAGCTAAGTATCTTTCCGTTTTCCTCTATGCTGCCCTCGTGATCCTGTTTTTCCTTCTCGCCCGGGGTGTGGTGACCGTCATAGGGATAGGGATGATCCCTATCCTCATAAGCCCGATTTCTTTAGAAGAAATTGCCAGTGCTTTGGTCGCTATGGTTATTTTGATTTCTATCTATTTGCCGATTTACTTCAAGTTTGGCTATCTCCGATCCAGAATGGTCGGATCAATCCTATTTATCGCCTCTATCTTCTTATTACCTATGGTATCCATTATGCATGTATATGATAGAGGGACGCGCAACTCCATTTTGCGAAATATAATAGCCTTTCTGGGAAGACTCGGTAACTGGCTGCAGACCCAAGCGGATTGGCAATTCGCCAGTTATATGTTAGCCTTAGCTTTGATTTTAACGACAGCTTCGGTTTTCCTTTCTTTGAGGTTCTATGCTAGAAGAGAATTCTAGAGTTATGTAGCCAAGGCATTCCCAAGTAGCAACTGGTTGAACTACGTTTCAATGGTTATGGTAAGCATTTTGTTTATTTTAGTCTTTCCCCCGGTCTTCTATGTCTGTTCACTCCCCTAACCGAAAAAAACGAAAATTGTGGCGATGAGGAAAGCTATATTCCTTATGGCCCTGCCTGGGCAGATTATCCTCGTGTTGTGGTGCTTGTTAAGAATGGAGGGTTCTAGTACTATGAATATGGATATGAAAAAGGTTAAAGCCGCATTAACAATATTAATATTTGGTTATTTTGTTTATAGAATCGCAAGAGGCTATTAAAGATATCTTCAACATGAGCGGGGGGCGGGAAGTTGTCATTTGTTCTGTATTTAACGGCTTTTTTTATCGGTTATGTACTGGCTTACTTTTTGGGTCGAAGAGTTAGAAATTTGATACCGAAGGGAAAAAAATTCGAAGTTGGTATAGCCTGTAGCATTACAAGCTATGGCCTAAAAATAAAATAGAGATTCGGGATAGGTTGACCGCCCCTGACTATAATTCTTTCACCAGGATAGATTCAGCTAACTTTCAGCTTTCATTCAGAGTCAATTCAGCTTGACCTTGGATAATAAGGAGAGCTTGGTTCAGAGTTATAAGGGGGACTTAATATGCAAAAACTAAAAGGAATCAAACTATTGCTGGTCGATGATGAGCCAAATATTTTACAATTTCTTGAGATGGGTCTTCAGGAGGAAGGCTTTGAGGTGTTAACGGCTCAAGACGGGATGACGGCAGTAACGCTCGCCAAGCAATTCCAGCCCCATATTGTAATTCTAGATGTCATGATGCCTGGCATGGATGGTTTTGAAGTATGCCGAATGCTTAAAAAGACAGAGAATGTTGCTATTATTATGCTGACGGCTAAGGATGAAGTCGGTGACCGTGTGAAAGGACTTACGCTAGGGGCAGACGATTATATGGTGAAACCGTTCAGCTTTGAGGAATTATTAGCACGTATTCAAGCTAGACTTCGCAATCAATTCCCTAATCTGGTGGGGGAGGTTATGATCGGAGCATTTAGGATTGACGATAGGCGCAAAGAGATTCTATACAATCAACGGGCGCTGGAACTCTCGACCACCGAATATGAACTCCTGAAATTTATGGTGCTAAATCAAGGCCTGGTCATGAGTAAAGCTACCATTTTGGATAAGGTATGGGGCTATGATTTCGGCGGAGATGAAAATATTGTGGAGGTGTATATCCGCTCGCTCCGAGATAAATTAAATGACAAAGAACACCGCCTGATCCGCACCTTGCGTGGGGCGGGGTATCGAGTTGACTTGTTATGAAATCGCGAATTCGCTTCCGTCGATTCTTTGTCCCAAATTCTCTGCGCTTCCAGCTATTATCTCGTTCGTTATTGCTTATGGCCGTATTGCTGATAGTCATTGGTTTGTTCCAATACGTCTTCATGCAAAGGTTCATATATCAAAATCAAGCTAAAAGTATTCAAGGCCAGATTCAATCAGTTCCTCCTGACGCCTGGCAGCTGATGGCAAGCAACAGTGCAATAATTATTCCGGATAATAGTCAGGCTAAGATTGGGGCTAATATTCCAGACAATAATTCAGCTAACGGATTAAGTAAAAATGTAGAGAATGGGTTTAATCATGGCCCTTTTTTCTTTATACCGGATTCCACAATTGCGCTTATCGATGGAGAGGGAAACTTTACAGTGCTTTCTAACTCTCCTACGAATGTTGGAACGCCACCTAAGCTCGCTGCGCAAGATTATCAGGATGCCATGAACTCTAACCATAAAACGACCTACAAAGTGGTGAACCAAATCGGAGGGACCGAGCAATTGGTCGTTCTTCAGCCAATTCAGACGAGAGGTCCTTCGGGCGGAGTGATTCAAGTAAGTATAAGTACAAAGCCTTTGCAGAGCATGTTAATTCAACAACTTATCACTTTTCTGTCTCTCTCATTGCTCGCTTTAATTGGTGGCATGTTGGCCTTTATACCTGTGCTGAGAAAAACGTTGGTCCCTCTGTCAAAGATTGTCGAGACGGTGGAACAAATCGACGCCGGCAATCTCGCTGAACGGTTACCTGCTGAACAAGGTCAAATGGAAATCGATCGTTTGGCAGTCTCTTTTAATGGCATGCTAGAGAGACTAGAGTCGTCTTTTGAAGCGGAAAAAGAGGCCAAAGAGCAGATGCGCCGCTTTGTTGCCGATGCCTCCCATGAGTTGCGTACTCCTTTGACGTCTATTCACGGGTTTTTAGAGGTGTTACTCCGAGGAGCTATGAATCAACCGGATAAGTTGCACAAATCCTTAAAGAGCATGTATGCGGAATCAGAGCGCATGAAAAAGCTGGTTCAAGACCTACTTCTACTTGCCAAGCTCGATCGCTCCCCGATTAATCAGCTAACCGAGGGCGAACTAGACGGCATCATTAAGGAAATGGCACCGCAGTTGAGATTATTGGCGGGAAATCGCAAAGTTAGCTTGCGACTTACTTCGAATTTGAGATGTCAATTTGATGAGGATAAAATGAAACAGGTGCTTTTGAATCTTTTTCATAATGCGGTACAGTATACGGATCCCGAAAAGGGGGATATCCAACTTTCTTTGGATAAGGTCGCCGATGGTGTTGAACTGACCGTGA
>OMOF01000152.1 GCA_900290375.1 Candidatus Desulfosporosinus infrequens | reverse complement strand
TCCGGTTCTGAGAGGGCCTGGGTGGTGTGATTCCCCCGGGCTACTCACCCTGTGGCGCACTGCAGTAGCCAAGAAGACGCCGAAGGACTAAGGAAAAGTCTGGAAACGCGGTTAGAAGAGTGCGGATTGGAACTTCATCCGGTCAAAACACGTGTTGTCTACTGCAAAGATGATAATCGGCGTGGAAACTATCTTGAAACAACCTTTGATTTTCTTGGATACACATTTCGTCCAAGAAGATCAAAGAACAAAGATGGAAAGTTGTTTGTCAACTTTACACCGGCAGTCAGCAACAAGGCAAAGAAGGCTATGCAACAAAAGATACGTGACTGGCGCATGCACCTAAAGTCAGATAAATCCCTTGAGGATTTGTCACATATGTTCAATCCCATAATTAGGGGATGGATCAATTACTATGGGTGCTTTTACAAATCGGGAATGTACTCTGTACTCAAACATGTGAATCGAGCATTAATCCACTGGGTCAGACGTAAATACAAAAGGTTTGCTAAACACCAACGGAGGGCAAACAAATGGCTCGGTAGGATTGCCAGACAAGAGTCTAAATTGTTCGTACATTGGCAAATGGGGATTTTAACTGGGGCTGGATGATGGGAGCCGGATGAGCTGAGAGGTTCAAGTCCGGTTCTGAGAGGGCCTGGGGGTGAAATTCCCTCGGGCTACTTACCTCACGGCTTAGTAAAGAAGCTTTGGCATAGTTAGTGATTTTCTGGGTGGGGTGAATATGTAAGTCTGCCGAAAGAGGAGCAGAGACAAGAAAGGATGTTTGTTATGACAGATGATCCCTTTAAAGAGATAAAGGACTTAGAGGGCTTTGACACATCAAAGTTATTGCCTAGTACCAGCACAACGCCTTTCTATCAAAAAAGTCATATTGAGTTTCGGAAAGATTATAATAAAAGTATGGATAGTTTCATTGAGTCTAGGAAAAAAGAAGCTGAAGAAGATTTAAGAAAACATGACAAACAAGTAGAAGCATCGAAGAATTTAAGAGCTTCGGTTATTATTGGTAGTGTGGGAGATAATGCCACTGGATTTTCAATTAATTCGAAAGATTCTCCTGCAACGGTTATTAATCAAGTATTTAATTATGAAAAAGCATCAGTGATCTTAGAAGCAATTAAAGGTAAATCTAATAACTCATCATTCAATAGTGAGTTTGGGGATGATGCTGAGCTAGTAAAACAACTTGTTAATAAAGTTTTAGTTCAGGTAAAGGGTAAAGATGATCCAACGCTGATACTAAATTCGCTTGCGGCAGTATCTGATATTGCCACAAGAGTATCTTCAGGTGTAATAGCATCAGTAATTATTTTGCTGTTAGGAAGGTTATCCAGTTGAACTGCACAAGTAAATGATTTTCCGGGTGGTTGAGTTTGTAAAATAGAGTTAAATATTAAAACTTTGTTGTTCTGTCCGCCGTTTAGACGCTGAATAAGCGTCTTTTTGCTTGGAAAATATTAGTCTTGTTAAATTGGAGGAATATAGCAAGTAATAAAGAATAATTGTATAGAGCTGATTTGAAGAAAGTTGGTTAGCGTAATGGCAGTAAAGAATTGGTCTATACAGGATTCAAAAAGAAAGCCTGGTAATACCATAGAATTCTGGTTAGCATACAAGCAAAATTCATCGTCAGTAGTCGTAACATACACTAACGACAAGCTGGTAAATGTTGCAGGAGAAGACAGCTTACCGCAATATATTATGAAGGATATGCAAAAGTACCTCGCTAGCATATCAGTTTTTAGGTGTCGTTGCCTGGGGTTATGTAAATACTGCGTCAAACCGGAAGGTGAAGTAACTACCTTCTCCGGTTCAGGGGTCTGCAAACATTATTCTGGACTTGCTAGAAATGTATCTGAGGGGGAGATAACTATAAAAAACAATCTTAAAGGGTATAAGGAAATGGACCTTTGTAAACTCGCTGTTACAAAATAAAACTAGGAATGTAAACCTTTTGTGTATAAGGGGTAATTCGAAGCATTTAAATTAAATCTTAATTTTATTGGTTTGTCTCCCTTTATCAATCTGGCCACGGATATGAAGACAAAGGTCAATGAAAGTATCCTTATCAAGTTCTTTAGATTCATCGGGTAGTGAATAGGTAGGTAAAGCTTTATCAGCTTTTATATCAAAGATCAGAATTTTCTTCTGATCCGAAACATATTGAAATTCTATTTTGTTCTTAGCAAAAACCCATGAAACTGACATATTTTTACCTTCTTTCGTGGTTTTAAACTATTATATCACACATAACGAGAGCCAATAATACGAACAATCTGGAGATAGGCACATAGGGGAGAAATAATGCCGCTCACTTGAAAGTGAGCACGGTAGGAGCATCCCAAACCGTCATTATTCTTAACGGGAAATTGATCCTGATTGGAATCAACCTATAAAAGTGAGGTATAGATGTGTCCGATTACATACTGACGTATTCTAAAGTCAAATTTTTCCCACTGGAGCCAGTAAAGGAAGACATTAAAATAGAGGACATTGCTCACTCGTTGTCATTGATGACCAGAGCCAATGGGCATTGCAGCCAGTTCTACTCAGTTGCGCAGCACTCAATTCATTGCTTTAAGGAGGCCAAAAGCAGAGGGTATTCCGAAAATGTCCAACTCAGCTGCCTTTTGCATGATGCCAGTGAAAGCTATATATCGGATTTAACGAGGCCAGTTAAACGTAACCTGCCAGAGTACTCGGCTATTGAGGAAAAATTACAAAGTTTAATCTATGACAGGTTTGGGCTCGGTGATTTATCGAAGGAAGAACGGAAGCAGATTGAGGATGTTGACGACACCTTGCTACATTATGAGTTTGAAGAATTGATGGATTTTCCGATATTTGATACTCCGCCAGAATTGGCAACTCAACATGATTTTACCCAAAGAGATTTTATTAGCGTGGAAAAGGAATTCCTGGCGATTTTCAATCGCATGTATAAGTCCAACTGAATAAGTGGTGATCCAAATGTACATCGCTTTCCCAGCAGACGAAAAGGTCAAAGCTAGGCTTGATGCCGTCTGTAAATCTCTAGGGATTATCTATGAAGAGTGGTTCGAGACTGCTTTAATAGAATCAGAGAATGACGTTTTGACAGAGCTTTTGTCCTGAGATGAATTTATTCAGGCATACTAAGAATGATGTTCCGTACGCATCTTGAGCAGCGATGGTAATATTTTGTGAATCGCCAATTACAGCATTGACGCTCAACGGGGTGGTTTGAAATGTGGCTGATCTATTAAAAGCTGCCCACGAAAAACTCGTGGGCAGGTTGACCAACCTCCAAACAGAACGGACCATTTGATGGCTGACATGGCAAAACAGGACAGTAGAATAGCCAGAACGATAGAACTTGAAGCCATCGTTGAATCACAGGGTGGCAAACTCTTGGAGTTCAGCGAAGATTTATATACCGAGATCCATAGAAAAGATAGTAGTCAAAGAACGCAGCTGTTTAGAGTTTCATTTAAAAAACGGCCTTGCTTTTGAGGAATGATATTCCTTGAAGCGAGGCCGTGATCAATTATAGGAGGTTTAAGATAATTTGACATGGTGATCACTGAATCCATCAGTCGATTTGCTAGGAATATACATGACACTTTGCAGTATGTACGGCAGTTGAAGGAGAAGGGGGTTGCCATATTTTTTGAAAAAGAAAACGACAATATTGTATATCTCTGTTCTGGAAAAAGAGTGGATTTAGACGAATAGGGTTGTTCTATTTCAGCTTTGTCAGAGTTTCGCGGACTAAGGTTCTTACGGAAGAGTGATTAGCAAGTTTTCTGTAATTCTTTAAGCATAACTACCATATGGTCAGAGAGTTTATACATTAGTTCAAGATATTTTTTAGCTTCTTCGTTCTGTCCTGAGTTTTTAGCTGTTACAGCACTTTGAGCTAGTGAGTGAAACTCAGTATGGGAAGGGAGAATTTGTTTTAATTCACTACGCTCACTTAATAATTGTTCTGCATCTAACCATTTTCCAAGTCGACAACCATGAAAATCCCCGGCAACATTTGGTTCGATAAATTCATTACTTGAAATCATCGAATCAATTCTCCAAATCCATAACTGGTGGTCGGTTATGGATAAACTTATAACCTCCGAGGGTGTAAGATTAACTTTAAAATGCAATGCATTTTTACGCATGCCTTCAACTAGTAGTCCAATTTCTCTTAGTTTTTCGGTTGACTCGACAGAGTATTCTACCGTTGAGGTATAGAGCGTTGCAACATCATCAATAGTGGCAGCCAGTTCTTCAAATGTTGCTGATTGCTCCTCTGTCACAGGTGCAATATTTTCCACTTGATGTTCAGTGACTGTAATACTTGTTGTTAATTTATCAAGGGATTCTATAACCATAGACGCTTTGGCAGCTACTGTATCTGTGGAATCACTAAGACTTTCTACTTGGAGCGTTGTTTTTAAGGCGTGCTCCGTTAAATTTGACACTTTATCGGAAATATCTTGCACGGCTGTTTGAGTTTGTTCTGCCAATTTGCGAACTTCTTGTGCCACTACCGCAAACCCTCGCCCAGCATCCCCTGCTCGTGCTGACTCAATGGCTGCGTTGAGGGCAAGCAAATTGGTTTGACTTGCGATTTGACGAATGATATCAGTAATTTGCCCAATTTGCAAGACGTATTCCTTTTGCTGGGCATTTCCAGCTCGAAGTTCGTTAAAGCTTGTTTCGATGCTTTCAATTTCCGTAATCATTGACCTGACATTAGCAACTCCTATGTCGGAGCTGTTTTTTGCATCTTGGGCAGAATTCGCGATTTCTGACGTAGAGAGAGCGACACTTTCAATGGACTTCGCTGTTGAATTAACAGCAACAGTAATTTGTTTAACTTGTTCAACTTGCTGGGCGAAGCCATCGTTCTGCCCTCGGAGAACTTTTAATTCTTCAAATGTCGCAGAAATTACTTTTGTAAGTCCTTGAGCTGTATCTTTTAATGCAGACTCGTAGTTATCAATTAAGCTGTTTACTCTTTTTGCTAATTCCTGCATTTGTGGGGATGTACCCAAGTCAGAGAGACTAATTCTTTGGCTCAAATCTCCTGTCTCAATAACATCAAGTAGGTCATTGATAATAGCAAAGTCCAGTTCTAGGGGGCGTGTGACGTGATTGAATTGTTTGTTTCTGTTGAACATGTAAGTAACCTTTTTTGCTACATCTGTAATAGAAATAACGGCACCCTCCAATGTCAAAATTTAGTTTAATTTTTCATATTATTTTAACATGCATTTGTAAAGATACACTTATTAAACATGTTAAATTATTGTTAATTAGTTTGCTAGTTACTGTGCAATCTCAGGAGGTAAATGATAAGGCAGAAATATGTTCAAGAGTTGTAGGATTATCTGAAGGAATCTGATTTTACCAAGTTTAACGTGGATGTATTTCGTCGGGTAGTAGAAATCAACACCTGGAAGGTAGAGCATCCATCAAGGGTGAACTCTACAGAGGTGATGTGAAGCCCTGCTAAAGCAAATGATTTTCAGTTATATAGCTAATAGAATAGCTCCTAAATACAAGAAAAATGTCATAAGAAAGGCATTGTTTCCTGTTATCATTCTAAGCAGAAGAAAAAAGCATACTATATCTAATTTTTTCTTCTGGCAAGTAGAACTTGCTGAGCAACCCATAGTAAAGGAAGGATGATAATGTATGTTATGGACGATTGCTGTTATTCTCGTGGTCTTATGGCTGCTTGGAATGGTCACCTCGTATACTATGGGAGGATTAATTCATATTCTTCTCGTAGTTGCTTTAATTGTAGTTGTGTTTAACCTGATTTCAGGGAGGAGGGTGCTTTAGCCGACGAATGTATTTTACCAAAAACATTCAAATGAATATTTCAACAAAGAAAGGATTACTATTATGTTAAACAAAGCCAAAACACTAAATAACTACACCTTGAGTAGCCTCGACGGGGAAATAGGAAATGTCAAGGAATTCTACTTTGATGACCACTACTGGACGGTTCGCTATCTGATCGCTGACACAGGAAACTGGCTTACGGGCAGACAGGTATTGATCTCCCCGCATGCGCTGGTCGCCGTAAATAAAGAAGAGCAATATATCTCGATCAATTTGACCAAAAAGCAACTTGAGGACAGTCCATCCTTGGACGAGGACAAGCCCGTCTCGCGACAATTCGAGGAGGCATACTACGGGTATTATGAATGGCCGACGTATTGGGACGGCCCATATATGTGGGGATTTTATCCTAACATTAAATTTGACCCCAAAGAGCGGAAAGAATCCAAGCAAGGTGAGAAAACGTGGGATCCCCACTTGCGTAGCACTTATGAGGTTAGTGGCTATGAGATCCAAGCCTCAGATGGCGAAATTGGCCACGTTGAAGATTTTATCATCGATGACGAGACGTGGGTGATTCGTTATTTAATCATCAGTACACGGAACTGGTGGCCGGGGAAAAAGGTTCTGGTTTCACCGCAATGGATTGAGCGTGTTAGTTGGGACGAGAAGACAGTATTCGTCAATCTTCTCCGCGAGTCCATCAAGCAGTCACCGGAATACACGGAGGAGTCTCTGCTAACCCAGGATTATGAGACTGGACTGTATCGACATTACAATCGCCAGGGATACTGGTCCGATGAACTTACTGCCAAAGAGCATTCCCGTTGAAGCAAACACGATATTTGATGATATTCAAGTTGATCAATACGACAATTGTTCGCAATAGGCGACATTAAATTAAAGGGGGACTAAAAATGAATGAAGATATTTTTAAAGGTAAATGGAAAGAGCTAAAAGGTAGTGTTAAAGAGAAGTGGGGAGATCTTACAGATGATGACGTCACTGCAGTAGAAGGCAAAACAGAAAAGTTGGTTGGTATTCTTCAAGTAAAATATGGTTACAGCAAAGATGAAGCTCAAGAAGAATATGACAAATTTATGGATGATAACAAGTAGATACGACTAAAAGAAAGTTAAAATCCAAAGGCCTATTACTAAAAAAACAAATAAGTGAGAAAAAGGAAGGACGACAAAACCGTCCTTCCTTTTCTGACGGGCACTGTTAACAGATAAAAAGGAGGATGTATCAAGAATGGAAAAACGTGGTTTGTATTTAGATAGAATTAATGCTCAAGCAATGTACTCTTGCCTAAATAGAAAAGACCAGGAAAGCAAAAATATAAAACATGAGT